>NZ_JBEPYQ010000002.1:0-138509 GCF_041641335.1 Cohnella sp.
TATAGACGAGGCTCGTCTTGTAGCGCTTTTCCAGAACGTCGCACAGCCGGGACTTGATGTCCTCCGGCACCTGAAACAGAGAGCGCGTCTGCTGCGAGAAACCGCTGAACAGCCATCCGAAGCTTTTGAATCTCGAAATGGACAGCCTCGCGATTTCTTCCGGCCCCGGCGGCGGTGGAGGCGGCGCGTTCTTCGCCTTGCGCGAGCGCGTCTTCTTCTGCTGCGCCGGCTCTGGCGCTGCGTTGGGTTCGGACGCGACCGATGTGGCGGCGGACTTGTCCAGCGCCCTTGCCTTGAGCTCTTCCAGACTGTAGGCGGTTCTGTTCTCGAACACGAGAGAGTTCAGGAAACGCAAATCGTTGCCCGAAATTTCCCGTATACGGGATTCGATCACATCTCTTCGCTGCACGGTCGCCAGAATCGTCTGAATCAGTTCGTTCTTCGAGTGGCTCGTGCTGGAACATTCGTAGGTATCGGCGATTTTCTTCAACTCGGCGATGTCCGCATAACAGAGCATGTCGGCCAAGTTCATTAGACGTTCCCCCTTCTTGGAGGATTTACTGTTCAGTATAGTCGCGGGAACGCCGTCTTAAACGTACCGTCCTTCAAAGCGGGGCGGTCTCGCGCTTGGCGCAGCCGCTTCGGACAAGAATAACGTTCCCGCCGACCAACTGCCCCAGTCTGCTTGCCAGGCTAAATTAGCTTTTCGTCACGACCTCACACGTGCCAATGTGCGATTCTTTCGAACAACAATCTTCTTTTGTACGCGAGTGGTGAACGATAACCGATTCTTTAGAGCATCGTTCTCCGTTCGCGTTGCAAAAGCATCCCCATCGGGCTTTTCATTTGCTCGTGTACGCGAATTGGTCAGTTGTACACAAAAACAGAGCCGTCCTCATGGACGGCCCTGCGTTACTTCAATGGATGAATCGACGCTTCCTCTTCCCGCGTCAGATGCTTCGTGCAGTTGTGCAGCAGCGACTGCCACTCGTCCTGCCGCCGTTCGAGCACTGTCAGCGACATGTTCAGCAGATGCGAATCGTTCAGTCCCTGGCAGAGCGCTTGCAGCATTCTCGCCAGGAAACTGCCGTGCGTCACGACAAGCCACGCTTCCCCCGCCTGTTTTTCCGCCAGCTCGCGAACGAACGCGAAGCCGCGCTCCCGCACGGAATCGTCGCTCTCCTGATCCGGTACGAGCTTTCTCCAATCCTCGCCCCATTTTTCCAGCCGTTCCGCCAACGTCGTGCCTTCCGCTTCCCCGAACGACCTTTCCCGCAGTCTGGAATCCCGAATCAGCGGAATCCCGAGACGCTCAGCCAATATCTCCCCTGTCTGAACGGCCCGCTGCAAATCGCTGCAGTAGACGCCGTTCCACTTTTGAGGCTCGCTGTGCAACCGATCGGCCAGCAGCCGCGCCTGCAGCAACCCTTCCTCGCTAAGCGGAATATCGGTTACGCCCTGAATGATGCCCCTCTTGTTCCACTCCGTGATGCCGTGACGGACCCAACCGATACGCGTAGCCTCGTTCATGAGCGCACCCGGGAAAACCAGTTAAGAATGAGAAGCGTCATGATCATGCCGACGATCGAGAACGCGATCCAGTATTCCGGCACCGCAGGAGACACGTTCAGAATGATCGGATCGCTCAGGCTGGCAACAGGAATGTCCAGCCGGATGTCGTTACCGTATTGATGGCTCACAGCGAACGCGTTAGCCGACTCCCTGCCTGCCGCAGTCTTCTCCCCGGTCATGCCGCTGCCGAACGCAGCGTACAGAAATCCGCAGACGAACAACGCAAGCAGCGCGGCGAGAACGCCGGCTACCCGTTTCCTGAATAGGAATGAGAAGGCATACGTTCGCCTTGTCGCCGGCATGTACCAGCTTTGCTCCGTATAGATGCGGTCCATGACCTTCTTATTGATCTGCATAGGAGAGATCGGCACCGCGTCTTGTTCGTCGTCGAACGGCAGTTCATGAATGAGAAGAGCGCTCTCTTCCCAAATCCGGAACTCCTCTTCGCACTCTTTGCAGCTTTGCACATGCAAATCGACGGCGAGCTTATCGGCGGAATCCTCGGGCAAATCCCGGTACACCCCAAACCATTCCGCGGCTTCTTCGCATTTCATCGCAGCTTCATCTCCTCGTACTCCTTCATCATGGCCGGTTCTGCAAAGTAGGATTCCAATTGCGTCTTCACGCTGGCCCGGGCCCGGAATAGCAACGATTTGACGGAACTGACCGTCTGTCCGAGAATGTTGGCGATCTCTTGGTAATCCATTCCGTCGTATTCCCTGAGAATGAGCGCGGAGCGCTGCTTCTCGGGCAGACTGTTGATCGCGTCTCTTACCATGGAAACTTTCTCGTTGCGCAGCAATCGCTGCTCGGGCGCCTCTTCCGAAGGGGCGGCTGGTATGTATGTGGAGTCGTCCAGCGACAGATGCGCGGCCTTCTGCTTGCGCAATTCGCTCAGGACGGTGTTGCGTGCAATCGTATAGAGCCATGTCGAAAAAGACGCATCCACTTCCCGGAAGGAGTGTAAGCTTCGGTAGGCTTTGTAGAACGTTTCGGAACACAAATCTTCCGCCAGAATTTCCAGCTTGGCGCTCTTCAGCATATGGTAGACGAAAGAAAGGATCTTCTTCTGGTATCTCCCCATAAGCATGGAGTATAATTCGACGTTGCCGTCTTTGATTTCCCGTATCAACTGGGAATCGGTCATCATTCCCGCGACCCTCCCCCTGTTCAGGGTGAACGTTCGCAGCCGGCGTTCTAACTTAATTGTACCGGCCAAAAACGAAAAAGTTGCGCTCGAAAGCGCATTGAATGTTGGCGAGCCAGTATTTTACAAATACTATATGCTATTGTAACACAGGAAAACGGGTTATGTGCTTAAAAATTTCTCAAAAATTATCGGCGTTCTGCAATATTTTTTCGGCCGCGGCATTCGGCCGCTCTACTGAATGTATGCTTAGGTTCGCCCAGACGTGAATCATTCCGCAACCTGCCTTCGTCAAGGTTGGCTTGGTGGAGGGAGCTCAATTTGTTCAACGTGTATCGCGCATTTATTATCGGAGTTTCCGTATTCGAATTTAATAATGGATCTAAAATAGACATAAAACGGATTCAAAAGAATTGAAACCGCTTCAAAATAAAATGAAAGCGCTTATTGACAAAATGTAAACGAATACATATAATAAAAGTACAGTATGGTTTCTCTCCACTCCTATCCAATCCTTTGCACTCTGTGCAGCCACCCTTCGGGGTGGATTTTTTTTGTCCGCAGCCCCCCATAAGCACGTCGCACGGCACTATTACCGTTATCCGCCACCTTCAGTTCACCATTAGCACGGCACACGGCACTATTATCGTCGTCCTTCGCAATCAGCTCCCGGTAAGCACGCCACGCGACACTATTTTCGGCAAGTCCCCATCCACTCGAAATAAATCTGCCACGCACCTCATTTTTTCGACGAAACGCAAAAAAAAGAAGCACGTCCCCTGCATACGAGGAACAAAGCTCGCGCTTCGCTCCCCGCAGCAGAGGCGACATGCCCCCGTAACGCATACGATTACATATGGACTTCGTAATTTAGCGATTTGAGCAAAGCCGTCGCCCGGTCCAGATCCTCCGCCTGCTTAAACGACAGACGCAAAATGCCGGGAACGTCCTCCCTGCTCTCGATAATCTGCAAATTGCTCAGGTTGATCTTCGCCTGGCCGAGCTCGGTCGCGATTTTGCCGATGATGCCCGGATGGTCCGGCACGTTGTCGACGTAGCATTCGAACAGCGACGTGATCATGCCCTTGCGCCGCTCCGGCAGCTGACGGCGGAATTCCCCCGCAGTATGGAACCGCTCCGCAATGCCGTCCCCGTCCTCCTGCTCCAGCAGAGAAGCGAAGCGGTCCATCTCGTTCTGCCAGTCGCGCACGAGCTTCAGCATGACGTCGCGGTTGCTCAGCAGAATGTCCCGCCAGATGACCGGATCGCTTGAGGCGATGCGCGTAATGTCGCGGAACCCGCCCGCCGCAAGCCGCATGTACAGCTCGTTGGACTCGTTGTAACCGGCGATCTGGTTCACGAGCGCAACGGCGATCATGTGCGGCAAATGGCTGATCGCGCCGACGATGTCGTCGTGCTGCACCGCGTCCGTCTTAACGATGTGCGCGCGCGTATGCTTCAGCAGCCGCTCCAGTTTGCCCACGTGTTCGGGAGGCGTATTCGTCGTCGGAGTGAGCACGTAGTAGGCGTTCTCCAGCAAGTACAGGCTGGCCGCTTCGACGCCGGAGCGCTCCGAGCCGGCCATTGGATGTCCGCCGATGAAGACGGCTCCCCGCAAGCTCAGCTTGTCGGCATGCCGTACGACGGACGCCTTCGTGCTTCCGACGTCGGAGATAATGCAGCCGCGCTTGAGCGGCAGCCGAGAAAGCTCGTTCACGTATTCCTCCAGACGACCGACCGGTACGCACAGGAAAATGAAGTCCGCACCCTTCGCCGCTTCCTCCAGAGAGGTCGTCGCCGAATCCACGACGCCGAGCGCCACGTATTTCTCGGTCGAAGCCGGATTGATCGAATGGCCCACGACGTGCACGCCGGGCTTGCCCTTGAAGCAGAGCGCCAGCGAGCCGCCGATCAGGCCGACGCCGAATACGGCGATGCGAATCGGATTCGCTTCGTCGAAATCGATAAAGTCCGTAAAATCGCTAAACTCCCCGCTCATGCCGTCACACCTTTACCGCGATTTCTTGCAGCACCGCGGTCAGCGCGAAGATGACTTTCTCGTTCTGCTCCTGGTTGCCGACCGTAATTCGGATGCTGGTCGGGTAACGATGGTGCCCCGCACGCACGATGATCCCTTTGCGCAGCAGCGCGTCGAACACTTGCTGGCCCGGCCTTTGCACGTCGACCATAATGAAGTTGCCGTAAGCCGGGAACGCCTTTAAACCCAGTTCCTCGAATTTCCGATTAAAAAACTCAAGCCCCTTCTTGTTCTCCTCGCGGCAGAAAGCGATGAACTCCCCGTCCTGCAAGGAAGCAAGCGCCGCCGCCTGGCCGATGCGGGACGTGTTGAACGGCTCGCGCACCTGGTTGATGCTGCGGATCACGTCGGCGCGGCCGATGCCGTAACCGATGCGCAGGGAAGCAAGCCCGTAAATTTTGGAGAACGTTCTGAGCAAAATCAGGTTCGGGTACTTTCGCAGCAGCTTGAGTCCGTCCGGGAAAGACGGATCGTCGATGTACTCGCAGTAAGCTTCGTCGAGCACGACCAGCACATGGCTCGGAACCTTGGACAGGAACCACTCCACCTCGTCCGCCGTATTGATCGTTCCCGTCGGATTGTTCGGGTTGCAGATCCAGACGACTTTCGTTTTCTCGTTCACGCGCTCCAGCATCGAATACAGGTCATGCGTGCCTTCCTTAAGCGGCACCTCGATCGACTTGGCGTTCTCGATCGTCACGTTGTGCTTGTACTGAGGGAACGTCTGATCCGCCATCACCGTCTCGTCGCCCGGAAGCAAAAACGCGCGGCAAATCATCAATATGACTTCATCGGAGCCCGCTCCGAAAATAATCTGATCCGGGTTGACCCCATGGTGCTTGGCCAGGGCGTTCGTCAGTTCGACGGCGGCGCCGTCCGGGTAGATGCTGATGTTGTCGAGTTCGCGCACGATCGCATCCTTCGCCTTCGGCGAGCAGCCGAACGGATTTTCGTTGGACGCCAGCTTGATCACTTCGGTCAAGCCCAGCTCTCTCTTTACGTCTTCTACCGGTTTGCCAGGCTGGTAGACCGGCAAGTGGACGATATTCGGTTTCGGTTGCATCTTTGTCCCTCCTGAGATACGGCAAACGGAGCGCTGCATGCCCCGCCGCGGCGGGGCACCAGTCGCTCCGTAAGATTATAGTGATTCTATTGTGACACACCAACGCGGTGCTGTACAGGTGCTGTTTGCGCTTTTTCCCCAAAAAATGATCGGAATCAGACCGCAGCGCGCGGCTTCAGCTCGGCGATAAAATCCCGCACCGCTTGAAGGCCCCGCTCCCGATCGGACGATTGTCCGGAAGTCAGCAGCGGCAAAGCTTCCTCTACCTGGCGCACGATGGCGCTGCCGACGATGACGCCGTCGCACAAGCCTGCGAAGCGCTCCGCGTGCTCCCGCGACGAAATGCCGAAGCCGACGCAGATCGGCACGCTGGAAGCCCGGCGAACCGAATTCAGGAACGCGTCGATGCCCTCGTGGAACGTGGAGCGCACGCCCGTCACGCCCAGCGAGGAGACGCAGTAGACGAATCCTTGCGCGCGGGCGGCGATCCGCTCGACCCGGGCCTCCGAAGTCGGAGCGACGAGCGGAATCAGATGAATGCCGCTTGCCTCGGCCAAGGCGCGAACTTCGGAGTCTTCCTCAAGCGGCAAATCCGGAATGATCATGCCGCTGAAGCCGTGCTCCTTAAGCAGATCGAAGTAGCGTTCAAGCCCGAGCTGCAGCACCGGATTAAAATAAGTAAATAAAATGAAGGGCATTGTCACGCCGCGCTCCCGGGCTTTGGAGGCGACGGCCATGCAGTCGAGCAGCCCGATCCGGTTGCGCAACGCGCGCTCGGATGCCCGCTGGATGACCGGACCGTCCGCCAGAGGGTCCGAATACGGAACGCCCAGCTCGACCATATGCGCTCCCGCTTCCTCGGCGGCCTGCACCAGGGCGACTGACGTGTCCAAGTCGGGGTCTCCCATCGTTATGAAAGGAATGAGCGCCGTCTCTCCGGTTGCCTTCAGCCTCGCGAATACGGCGTCGATCGCATTGGTCGCGCTCATAACGGCTGTCCCTCCTCTTTCGCCAAGTAAGACATGATCGATTCCACGTCTTTGTCGCCGCGGCCCGACAGGCTGACGACGATAATCTCGTCCTTGCCCATCTTCGGCGCGATTTTCAGCACCTGCGCGATCGCGTGCGCCGACTCCAGCGCCGGAATGATGCCCTCCATGCGGGAGAGCGTCGACAGCGCGTCGAGCGCTTCCTTGTCGGTAATCGGCACGTATTCCGCACGCTCGGTATCCTTAAGGTACGAATGCTCAGGGCCGATGCCCGGGTAATCGAGCCCTGCGGAGATCGAGTGCGCCGGCAGCACCTGGCCGCCCTCGTCCTGCAGCACGTAGCTCATCGAGCCCTGGAACACGCCCGGACGGCCCTTCGTCATCGTCGCGGCATGCTCCTCGGTATCGACGCCGCGCCCGGCCGCTTCAACGCCAAGAAGACGGACGCCTTTGTCCTCGATAAACGGATGGAACATGCCGATCGCATTGCTGCCGCCCCCGACCGCCGCGACGACGACATCGGGCAGACGGCCTTCCGCTTCGAGAATCTGCTCCCGCGACTCCAGGCCGATAATGCGCTGGAAGTCCCGGACCATCATCGGGTACGGGTGCGGGCCGGTCACGGATCCGAGAATATAATACGTATCGTCGACGTGGCTGACCCAGTAGCGCAGCGTTTCGTTGCAGGCGTCCTTCAAGGTGCGGGTTCCCGACAGGACCGGAACGACCTCCGAGCCGAGCAGCTTCATGCGGAACACGTTAAGCTGCTGGCGTTTCGTATCCTCCTCGCCCATGAACACCTTGCACTCGAGTCCCATCAGGGCGGCTACCGTCGCCGTGGCGACGCCGTGCTGGCCCGCGCCAGTCTCGGCGATCACCTTTTTCTTCCCCATCCGCTTCGCGAGCACCGCTTGGCCGATCGTATTGTTGATCTTATGGGCGCCGGTATGGTTCAAATCCTCGCGCTTCAAATAAATTTTGGCTCCGCCGAGATGGTTGGACAGCCTTTCCGCGTAGTACAGCGGCGTCGGCCGTCCGGAATATTGCTTCAGCAAATAGCGGACCTCTTCCAGAAACTCCGGGTCGTCCTTATACTTCCGGTAGGCGTCTTCAAGTTCGATCAAGGCGTTCATTAACGTTTCCGGAACGTATTTCCCGCCGAACGGACCGAAGCGTCCGTGCTGATCCGGCACTTGACTCATGCGTTGTTCACCCTTTCTACGAATGCGGCGATTTTGCCGATGTCCTTCGCCCCGTCGGTCTCCACGCCGCTGGAGATATCGACGCCTTCGGGCCGGTAAGCCGCAACGAGCTTGTCCACATTGTCCGGGGACAGCCCTCCCGCGACGAACAGCCGGAGCCCGCTGCTATCGGCAGCCTGCCGATAAGCCGGAATAACGTCCCAGCTGAAGGTCCGTCCCGTTCCTCCGCCCGCTGTGTCGAGCAGAACGGTGGACACCGTTCCAGCGTATGACGCCAGTCGTGCGGCTCCGTCTGCGGAATTCTCCTCGTCCTTCATTGAAAAAACCCGCCATACTTCTACGTTCAGCCGCTCGCGCACTTGCCGCGCGAACTCCGGCGTCTCCTCTCCGTGAAGCTGCACGACGTCCAGAGGAACGACGGACAACGTCGCCTCAAGCTCCTCTATCGTCGGATTGACGAAAACGCCGACGGTCAACGGCGGCTTGCCCCCCGCCATCGGAACGCTCCGAGCCGTCTCCTGCAGCTGCGCGGCCCGCTCGGGCGACACCTGCCTGCGGCTTTTCGCGAACATAAAGCCGATGTAATCGACCCTCAATCCCGCCATGCCTCTTAAAGTCGCTTCCTCTTTAATACCGCATATTTTTATGAGCGCACTGTTCTCGGATAAACCGCGGTCTTCCGTCATAACGCCGCGCCCTCTCTCTTGGCGGGACCGAGCAGCTCGTTCACCGCGTCCTCGACGCTCGGCTGGCGCATGAAGTGTTCGCCGATCAGGACCGCCTGCGCCCCCGCCTTGCGGACGTAAGCGACATCGTCCGTCGTGGCGATCGCGCTCTCGCTCACGGCCACGACCCCGGCCGGCATAAGGCCGATTAATTGCTCGGTTACGCTTAGATCCGTGACAAAGGTTTTCAGATCGCGGTTGTTGACGCCGATCAGCGTCGCTTGTCCGAACTCCAGCACCGTCTCGAGCTCCGGACGGTTATGCACCTCGACGAGCACGTCGAGGCCGAGGTCGCGGCCGAGCTTATGGAAGTCCGCCAGCTGCTTCGGCGTCAAGATCGCCGCGATCAGCAGGATCGCATCCGCGCCGATCAATCTCGCTTCGTAAATCTGGCGTTCGTCGATCGTGAAATCTTTGCGCAGCAAAGGAACTTTAACCTGTTTGCGGATTTCCGTCAAGTAATCGTTGCTGCCCTGGAAATAATCGACGTCCGTCAGAACGGAAATGCAATCCGTTCCGGCCTGCTCGTAAGCCTGCGCCAGGCTGACGGGATGGAAGTCCGGACGGATCAATCCTTTGGACGGGCTCGCTTTCTTCACTTCCGCAATCAGCCCTACCGGCCGGTTGCGGCCGACCAGCGCCCGCTCGAAGCCACGGCAGGCCGGCAGCTCGGCAATCCGCTTCTCCGCATCGGAGAGCGACAACGTCTGTTTAAGCGTCTCTACCTCCTGATGCTTGGTAGCGACTATGCGATCAAGAAACATGGCTCAGCTCTCCCGTCGTAGCAATCCATTGCTGCAATTTGTCCGAAGCACGGCCCGAGGCGATCGTCTCCGCCGCTGCGGCCACGCCTTCTTTAAGCGAATCGGCGCGTCCGGCGACGTAGATGCACGCCCCGGCGTTCGCCAGCACGATGTCGCGGTATGAGCTCTTCTCTCCGCCGAGCACGCGGCGGATGATGTGTGCGTTCTCCGCTGCGTTGCCGCCTTGCACGGCTTTCAGGGAGACGGTCGCCAGACCGAGCTCCTCCGGCGTAATGTCGTACGTAACGACTTCTCCGTCCCGCAGTTCCGACACCCGGGTCGGGGCCGAAATGCTGATCTCGTCCAACCCGTCGTGGCTGCCGACGACCATCGCGCGCTTCAGACCGAGTCCGAACAGCACTTCTGCGACAGTCGAAGTACGGGAACGGTCGTACAGGCCGATCATCTGGCGATCCGCTCTCGCGGGATTCGCCAACGGTCCGAGCATGTTGAAGATGGTGCGTACTCCCAGCTCTTTGCGAGGAGCCGCGGCGTACTTCAGAGCCGGATGGTAAAGCTGCGCGAACATGAAGCAGATCCCCGTCCGCTCCAGACATTCGGCGGCCTGCTCGGCCGTCAGGTTGATGTTGACGCCGAGCGCTTCCAGCACGTCCGCGCTGCCTGCCTTGCCGGACATCGCGCGGTTGCCGTGTTTGGCGACTCTCACTCCGGCCGCCGAAGCGATAATCGCCGACGCCGTCGAGATGTTGAACTTGTGGACGCCCGAGCCCCCCGTTCCGCACGTGTCGAGCAAGTCGCTTTGTTCCGTCGCCACCCGGTTGGAGAGCGCCCTCAACGCTTCCGCGAAGCCGAGAATTTCGTCCGTCGTCTCGCCCTTCATGCGCAGCGCGATGACCGTTCCGCCGATCTGCGCCGGAGTGGCCTCTCCTCTCATGATCGTCGTCATGACGCCGAATGCTTCATCCCTCGTCAGGTCGTCCCCGCTCATCAGCTTGGAGAGCGCCTGCGGCAGGCTAATCGCGATCGTTTCGCTCATGTTTACCGAATCCCCCTCTTGATTAATCGTAATCCAGATTCGTGCGCCGGTCCCCCGCCAGGACGGTCGAGAACTCGCTCGCGCTGCGCTTCGCCGCACCGACAGGCGGGAACGCCGCTTCCGCCGCGCGGATCGCTTTGAGCATCCCTTTGGCTTTGTTCTGCGTCTCCAAGTACTCGTTCTCCGGAACGGAATCCCAGACGATGCCGGCCCCGGCCTGTACGTAAGCTTTGCCGTGCTTGAAAATGATCGTCCGGATCGTGATGCACGTATTCAAGTTGCCGGAGAAGCCGAGATAACCGATCGCTCCCGCGTAAGCGCCGCGCGCTTCGTTTTCCAGTTCCGCGATAATCTCCATCGCCCGCAGCTTCGGCGCTCCGGAGACGGTACCCGCAGGCAAGCAGGACAGGAAGGCGTCGTAGAAATCTTTGTCCGGCCGCAGCTCGCCCGTCACGTTCGAGACGATGTGCATGACGTGGGAGTAGCGCTCGATCTCCATGTAGCTGTCGCATTTGACCGTACCGAACGTGGATACCCGCCCGAGGTCGTTGCGGCCCAGATCGACGAGCATGACATGCTCGGCGCGTTCTTTTTCATCCGCCAACAGTTCGCGTTCGAGCTGCAAATCCTCCTCCGGCGTTCTCCCTCTCGGTCTCGTGCCGGCGATCGGGCGGGTTTCCACCTTGCCGTTGTCGACTTTGACGAGCAGCTCCGGCGACGTGCCGACGATCACCTCTTCGTCCAGCTTCAGCACGTACATGTACGGCGACGGGTTCATCGTTCTGAGCACGCGGTAGACGTGAAGCGGATCGACCTCCGTCTCGATGTGGAACCGCTGGGACAGCACCACTTGGAAAATGTCCCCCGCCCGAATGTACTCCTTCGCCTGATTCACGTTGTCGATAAACTGTTGCTTCGTCAGATTGGAGGAAACCTCTCCGAGATCGGGATCCTGCGGAGGCGTGCTCCTCGAAGGTTGCACTGGAATCGGCTGCTGGATTCTGCGGATCGTATCGTCGATGGCGTTCAGCGTCTCCAGATAAGACGATTCGATCGCCGCGTCGCTCGCTCCCTCCGGGATGTGGACGTTGCCGATGACGAGCACGTGCTGCTTGAAATGGTCGAACACGATGACGAGATCGCAGAACATAAACTGCATGTCGTCCATGTTCAAGTCGTCTTTCTTATGCGGCGGCAGCTTGCGTTCGTAATACTGCAGCAAGTCGTAGCCGAAAAATCCGATCGCCCCGCCCGTAAACGGAGGAAGCTCGGGCAGCGCCGGGCTGCGGTAGGAGCGGAGCTTCTCTCTGAGCAGCTGCAGCGGCTCCGTCGTCGTATGCGACTCGACTTTGCCTTTCTCCTCCAACGTCAGCGCGTTATGCTTGAGCTTGAGCACAAGAAACGGATCCGTGCCGATATAGGAATATCTGGCCCATTTGACGCCGCCCTCCACGCTCTCCAGCAGGAACGCCCGTTTGTCCCTGCTCAGATGCTGGAACACCCGAATCGGCGTCTCCGTGTCGGCCAGCAGCTTGCGAACGACCGGAATGACGTTGTAGCGTCCTGCCATTGCTTTGATTTCCTGTAACTCCCGCTGATCCATCCTGATCTCTCCCCCGTCGGCCCGGGCCGCGCCCGCTTCGCCAAAAATCAAAAAAGCATCTCTGCATGCGCAGAGATGCGTTCATAGACAAGATTAGGTTGACCGACTCCCGCTATGCGCAAGGCAAAGCCACGCTGCACGCCGGTACGGCAACTCCGCTCATCTGATCTCAACTCTGCTGGGCTCGCATCCGCGTAAGTTGCCGTCCCTATGGCCGACCGTTCCGCTCTGCGTAATATGCTATTTACTATACCATCCGCGGCTCGGGGCGTCAATGTCGAATTTCGCAGCTTGGCGGATACGGCGAGGATGAGGTCGTTATTGACCTTGATGTGGCGGGTGTGGCACGGCATAGTGCGAGCCTCGACAGGGCGAGTGATGAAGGAGATTAGCGAGTGGCGAGTAGTGAGCGGCGAGCAAGGAGCGGCGGACAGTGAGCCGCTAGCAATGAGCGGCCCCCTATTCCGTACATTCGAATAGAGCGGATTTCCCGCTTTATTTTTGGCTTTTGGACAGAGTTGGTGCGGATAGAGCGGGTTTCCCGCTTTATTTTTGAGAATATTGGCTTTTGCCGAAATTAAAACGGAAAATCCGCTCTAATTTCATCAAAATGACCCATTCCCAGAATTTAAGTTGGGTTTTCCGCTCTATCCATTTTAACTTTGACGACCAACCGCCGCGTGTGCTCAATGCTTCCATTAGATGACAGCCGGCCGTTCCGCTACACAATAAACACCTATCTGACCCACTATCTATGCCGCCGCTATAGACGACCAACTCTCTCCACACCGTTCCACTAAACCATAGACAACCAACCCTCTCTACACTCCATAAACGCACGCCGGGAGAGGCGCGCGAAAGTGCCGCTATAGAGGTCCAATCCGCCTCTCGTCCCCACACTACCACAAAAGGCGACCAGCCTCCTTGTCCAGCACATAGGAGTGGTTTCTTTTCATTCCCGGCTTTGTCGGGTGTGCAAGTCCCTTGCTCACCTCTTGCTGACGATGTCCCGGCATGCTTCCGGTCCTTTACGCAGACAAATCCGTACATCACTCATCTGAAACGGTCTGCCCAAGCGCATCGCATGGCGAATAAGCTCCCGCTCATTCGGAGTTGCCTCCTTATAAGTCTCGCTGTCCGCATTCGTCCCATACTTGCCATACAGCTCGAACAGAGCGCGGCGGCACGCCTCCGGCTTTTTATCCATCTCGTCGTAGGTGAATGGAATGTAACGTATGCCAAGGGAAGCCATCGAGCGGACTTTGTTTCTCTCAAAGTCGAACCGAGCTCTCGTAATGTTGCCCGCATGGACCGTGTAGCCTTCCGCTTCGATTCCGAAAAGAACCGTTTCATCGAATACGTCGATATAAGCTTTCGCTCCTGTCAGCGTTGCAATCTCCTTCTCCAACACAATTCCACTAAACGATTGCCTCACCGGCCATACGACGTCAACCAACAGCTTACGCTCGCCTTCTCCGTGTTTTTGCAGCAATTCCAGACGAGCCCCTGAAGCCGAATCCTTCTGTTCCTCAAGCAAATCTTCATACTCTCTGTCTGCCAGCGTTAACGAACGATTCATAGCCCACATTCCCCCTAATAAAAATAAACACGCCGCCCCTCCAAAGAGAGAATCGGCGTGTGCTTCACGCTATACCGTATGAAACCTGCATCCCATGCATCCTCTGCATCTTCTACATCTTCTGCATCCTCTGCATCTTCTGCATCCCTGCATCTTCTGATCCCCTACGTCCTCTACTCCCCTACTTCGCCGCCAAGTCCGGACGAAGAACTTGCGCGCGATTCAGATAGACGTGGCGGATGTCCTTCTGGGCGACGTCCGTGTTGACGAGCACCATCAGACGGATGCACTTCTCCAGGCTGCCCTTGACCGGCACCTCAAGCGAGCACATGAGCGGCACGAGCTCCCACCCTGCCATCTGGCGAATCGCTCTAGCCGGGAACGTTGCGTCCAAATCCTGCGTAACGGTGACGAACACGCTGGCAATTTCCTCCGGCTCGAATTGATTGACTTCGACGATTCCGTTCAACAGCTCGACGGTCGCGTCCAAAATAAGCTGCTCCTCGTTATGCTCGACGGTAATGGCCCCGCGAATTCCCCTAACGCTCATAATCGTCTATTTCCCCTCTCTTAATCCGTTCACGATGTCCGTTACCCATGCGGAAGGAACGTCGCGGCGAATTTCCACGCTTCCGATAGCCGTAGGCACGACGAACACCATATTGCCTTCGGAAAATTTCTTGTCATGCAGAATCGCGCCCATGATCGCGTCGGTCGAGCAGCTGTCCGGAATGCGGACGGGAAGCCCGAAATTGCGGAAAATGCGCTCGGTCGTCTCCTCGATGTCGGCGGAGTAGCCGAAGCGCCCCGCCAGCCGTGCCGAGCCGACCATGCCGATTGCGATCGCTTCGCCGTGCAGCAGCTCCCCGTAACCCGCGACCGCTTCCAGCGCGTGGCCGATCGTGTGCCCCAGGTTCAGAATGGCGCGCAAGTCGTTCTCCCGTTCGTCGCGCGAGACGACGATCGACTTCACCTTGCAGCCTTCGTACAGGGCGTAACCGAGCGCGTCCGGCTCCAGCGCCAGCAATCGCTCCGCATTGTCGTCGCACCAGGCCACAAACTGCGCATTCCAGATCAGCCCGTGCTTAATCACTTCGGACAAGCCGGCGCGCACCTCCCGAATCGGCAGGCTCGCCAGCGTATTCAGATCGTACAGCACGAATTCCGGCTGATGGAAAGCGCCGATAATGTTTTTGGCCAGCCGATGGTTGACCGCCACTTTGCCGCCTACGCTGCTGTCGTGCGCCAAGATCGTCGTCGGAATTTGCACGAACTTCACGCCGCGCATATAGGAAGCCGCGACGAAGCCCGCCAGATCGCCCACGACGCCTCCGCCAAGCGCGATGATCGTCGATTTGCGGTCCAATCCCGCCTGAAGCGCCTTCTCTACGAGAAGATCCAGCATCTCCAGAGACTTGGAAGATTCCCCGGACGGCACGACGGCGCGAACGACCGTATAGCCGCTCGCGCGCAGGCTCTCTTCGACCGAGGCCGCGTACAAGCCTTCGACCGCGCTGTCGGTGACGAGCATAATCGGGGATTTCGCAGGAAATCCCCGCTCGGCAAATTTCCGTCCCAATTCCGCGATCAATCCCGTGCCGATATAGATCGGATAGGAACGTTCCCCGAGATCTACGGTGAGCTCTCTCGTTCCGCCCGCCATTAGTACGCCTCTACCTGTTTCAAGTAGTTGTCGAGATTCGCCTGGATTTCTTCGATCGAATCGCCGCCGAACTTCTCCAGGAACGCCTTGGCGACTTCCCATGCGACGACGTGCTCCATAACGACGCTAGCCGCAGGAACGGCACAGGCGTCGGAACGCTCGACTTGCGCAGTGAACGCTTCCTTCGTATCGATGTCGACGCTCGCCAACGGCTTGTACAGCGTCGGAATCGGCTTCATGACGCCGCGCACGACGATCGGCTCCCCGGTCGTCATGCCGCCTTCGAATCCTCCGGCGCGGTTGGAGCCTCTATAGAAGCCTTGCTCTTCCGAATACAAAATCTCATCATGCACTTGCGAGCCCGGAATGCGGGCCGCTTCGAAGCCGATGCCGACCTCGACGCCTTTGAAGGCGTTGATCGACACGACGGCTTGCGCGATGCGTCCGTCCAGCTTGCGGTCCCATTGGACGTGGCTGCCGAGTCCGACGGGAAGTCCGCTGACGATGCACTCGACGACACCGCCGATCGTATCGCCGTCCTTCTTCATCTGGTCGATCAGCTCGATCATTTTCTGCTCGGCGTCTTTGTCCACGACTCGAACCGGCGATTCCTCCGTCACCGCGATCAGCTCGTCGATCGGCAGATTCGGAGCGGCCGCTTCGATTCCCCCGATGGAAACGACATGTCCGGCTACCTTGATGCCGAATTGGCCGAGCAATTGGCGCGCGATCGCGCCTACGGCGA
The DNA here is from genome assembly GCF_041641335.1 of Cohnella sp. Taxonomy (NCBI): domain Bacteria; kingdom Bacillati; phylum Bacillota; class Bacilli; order Caryophanales; family Paenibacillaceae; genus Cohnella; species Cohnella sp. Next base: position 16,127 of record NZ_JBEPYQ010000002.1, read on the forward strand.
CGCGGGCCGCCGTCTCTCGCGCGCTGGAGCGCTCCAACACGTTGCGCAAGTCGCGCAAATTATACTTCAAGCCTCCGTTCAAGTCGGCATGTCCCGGACGGGGACGGAAAACGCGGCGCTTCGTCTCGTCGCCGCCTTCGATCGGCTCGACGTTCATGACGGAAGTCCAATGTTTCCAGTCTTTATTTTCCACGATAACCGCCACCGGCGCTCCGGTCGTGCGGCCGTGCCTGACTCCGCCCACGATCTGAGCCGTATCGGTCTCGATCTGCATGCGGCGGCCGCGCCCGTGTCCTTTCTGACGGCGCTGCAATTGAAAATTCAACTGTTCGAAATCCAGCTCCAGGTTGCTCGGCAATCCTTCGATAATTGCGGTAAGCTGCGGGCCATGCGTCTCTCCCGCGGTCAAATAACGTAAACTCAACTCCGGTTCCTCCCTTTATCCACGCAAGCCGTGCCTATCTTTGATCATTATAGTACAGCGTTAAAGCGTTTGACAAGAAAAGAGCCCGTCACGTTCGGACGGACTGCTTCTTGCCGGCTTTCGTTCTCGGCGTTCCCGGGTCCCTCAAATGTCCGAGAAGCTCCACGTTATCCAGGCCCAATATTTGCGCGCATTCCTGTACGGATATCAATCCTCGCCGATAAGCCGCGATCACTTTGCGTTTGTCCATAGACACCCTCCGCGTTGGCCTGATTAGCCTTATTATCGGTTGGGAGCCTAGTTAACATACGTTAATTCACGCGTCTGTAGAAAAAAGTGTCCGCCGTCTCCAGCCCGTACTGGCCGGGCGAGAAAATCTGCTCGGTGCTGCCGACGAACAGCAGTCCGCCGGGCTTGAGCGCCTGCGCGAATTTGCCGTACAGGATGTGCTTGGCGTCTTCGGTAAAGTAGATCATGACGTTCCGGCAGACGATCAGGTCGAAGTGGCTCCCGAACGAATCGAGCAGCAGATTCTGCTTCTGAAACTTGATCGCCTTCTTCAGCCGGCCGTCGATGCGGAAAGCGCCGTCCTCCGGAACGAAGTACTTCGACTTGAAGTCGGGCGGCACGTCCCGCAGCGAGCGCTCCAAGTAGATGCCTTCCCTGGCTTTCGCCAGCACGCCGTCGTCGATGTCGGTGGCGAGCACCGACGTTCTGTCGAGAGCCCCCAGCGAATCCATAATCATCGCCAGCGTATACGGTTCTTCTCCCGTCGAGCAAGCGGCGCTCCAGATGCTCAGCCGAGAGGACTGATTCAGCATCTGCGGCAGAAACTTCTCCCGAAGCACCTGCCACCGGTTCGGATTGCGCCAAAACTCGGAAACGTTGATCGTCATCCTGTCCAGAAATTCGTTGCGCAGCCTCGCTTCCGCGGTCAATGCCGCGAAATACTCGTCGAACGACCGGTACCCGTATTTCATCCGCAGCGTCGTGAGCCGTCGCCGCATTTGATTTTCCTTATACTGGGATAGATCGATAGAGGTGAGTTTCTTGATATTCACGACAAACCGCGTAAAATCCTCATCCTCGGAAAAGCCCGAGCTCGCGCCCGGAATGGAACGAATGTCTCCCATGACGTTCTGTTCTCTCCCTTATATCCACACCTGAATGGCCTTATCGTAGGACACCAGTTCGTCTTCCGAGAAGAAAATGGCGATCTCCCGCTCGGCGTTCGCCAGGGAGTCCGCGCCATGAATCAAATTGAAATTCGTATGTATCGCATAATCGCTGCGAATCGTGCCCGGAGCGGCTTCCAGCGCGTTCGTCTTGCCGATCAGCGCGCGGCACAGCGCAACCGCCTGGTCCCCTTCCCACACCATCGCGAACACCGGTCCGGACGTAATAAACTGGAGCAGCTTCTCGTAGAAATCTTTGCCCTTATGTTCCGCGTAATGGCGTTCGGCACGCTCGACGGACACTTGCATCAGCTTCGCTCCGACCAGCTTCAACCCTTTGCGCTCGAACCGGCCGACGATCTCTCCGATCAGTCCCCGCTGGACGCCGTCGGGCTTTACCATCAAGTATGTTCTCTCCATGTTTCTCCCCCTTTCCAGAATCAACCTGCTTGCTTGTTCTCTATTTTACCATAAAAAACGCCCGTTCATAACTTCTAGTAGCTTCGTTTCGCCACAAAACGCGCAATATCCGTCAAATTCCGCCTCGCCGGAATGTCCGGCAGCGAATCGAGCGCCTGCAGCGCCTTGGCGATATAGCGGTCCGCCATCCGTTCCGCTTCCTTGATCCCCTTGCTCGAGCGCACCAGCTTAACCGCGGCGGTCGAATCCGAGCGCCCGTCGGCGACCTTGATCGCTTCGATTTCTCCGAGCAGACGATCGCGAATCGCGTCCTCCTGCAAGGCGTACAGCACCGGCAGCGTAATGTTCCCCTGCCGCAGATCGCTGCCCGGCGGCTTGCCGATCGCTTTCTCGGTTCCGCACAGGTCGAGCAGGTCGTCCATGATCTGAAAATTCATCCCCAGATTGTAGCCGAACCGGTACAGCGCGTTGCTGACTTTGGCCGGAGCTCCGGTCGCGATCGCGCCCAGCTGACAGCTGATCGCGATGAGGAGCGCCGTTTTCCGCCGGATTCTTCGCAAGTAATTGCGCACGCTCTGATCGACGTTGAAAAAATCGCGAATCTGCTCCATCTCTCCGATGCACACTTGCACGATCGTGCCGGACAAAATTTGGTGAATGCGCGGCTTGTCCAGCTCGGTGACGACCGTCAGCGCCTTGGCGTAAATGTAATCCCCGGTAAACATGGCGATCCGGTTGTCCCACTTGGATTTGACCGTAAGCTGACCCCGACGGGTGTCGGCATCGTCGATGACGTCGTCGTGGACGAGCGTCGCCATATGGATCAGTTCAAGCGGCACCGCGACTTTCTTAAGCGTCTCGAGCGAATAGTCGCCGAATTTGCCCGCCAGCAGCACGAGCACGGGACGGATTCTTTTGCCGCCCGCCTTCAGCAAATGAAGGGACGTCTCGCTCAAGATCGGCAGATCCGAGGTGACGGCAAGCGCCATCTGATCCTCGATCGCCTGCAATTCCGATTTCAACGATGCGTAGAGCTGCATTAATTTCATAAGTTCACCTGCGGTTGGATAGGTTATCTAGAAGATAGGGCAGCGGCAATTCCGCGATATCGGGCTCGCCTTCCATCAATCCGAGTTCCTTGGCGTATTGAAAATAAAGCTTGAGTCCCGACTTCTGCGCCTCGCCGAAATCGTGGCACAGATTGCCGAAGTAGCCGTTCCAGTACTCGGCCGTTCCCCCGATCTGGCTGAGCGCCTTGTTCACGATCGGTTCGACGTTCCCGTAGGACTTGCTCTTGCTCGCGATCAATCCTTCATAGATTTCGCGGATCGCTTCGGGATAGCGATGCGCCGTTTCCTTATGCACCGCCCAGAGCGCGTACGTCATCCATTGGCCGGTCCAGACGTTCCACACTTCCCCGAGATCCAGCACCCGGTAGCCGTGATCCTTCCAGGAAGCCCGGATGGCATGGTCTCCGATCAGCAGCGCGGCGTCCGCGTTTTCCAACATCTGTTCCAACGCCGGCTCCGCGTCCTCGTAGGTCGGTTTGCCTCCGTAAAATTTCTCCATGATGATTTTCAGCAAATTGACCGAGGTGGCCGAAGCGGTCGTTAACGCGATTTTGCCGTGCAGCACTTGCTCCAGGGGCGATTTGAGAAACAGCAGAATCGACTGCACTCTTCCGAACGAGCTGACCGACAGATTGGGCAGCAGGTAATAGGAATCGGCGGAAATTCCGTATGCGTAAGAGGAGATTGCCGCCATATCGATATCGCCCGCTCTCAGCTTGCGGTTCAGCGCCGCGGGCAGTTCCGAATGGATCTCCGTCGGAAACGGCAGCTGCGCCGGGTCGAAATGATGAAACACCGGCCAAGCGTTCGTATAAGAGATGCGGCCGAGGCGAATCGGCCGCGAGTTCGTTTTATTCATTCGGGTCGCCCCATCTTCGATATAAGTTATGTTCGATGCCCATGCCGTCCATCGTCTTGCCGACGATGAAGTCGACAACGTCGTCCAGCGTCTGCGGTCCGTTGTAGAACGCGGGCATCGCCGGAATAATCCGCACGCCGAGCCTCGACAGCTTGAGCATGTTTTCCAGGTGAATAGCGCTCAGCGGCGTCTCCCGCGGCACCAGAAGCAGCGGACGCCCTTCCTTCAGCATGACGTCGGCCGCTCGCGTCAACAAGTTCGTAGACGCGCCGCTTGCGATCGCGGACAGCGAACCCATCGAGCACGGCACGATCGCCATCCCTTCGCAACGGAACGAACCGCTGGCGATGCTCGCCCCGATGTCGCCGAGCGGATGATACGTCATTCGTCCTTCCGCCAGCGCGGAATCGAACGCTTTATTCATACATTCTAACCGATTCGTAACGTTCCAACCTAGTTCTTCTTTCAGAACGCGCCATCCTGCGTCGGATACGACCAGATGCAGATGAAAACCGGCATTTAACAATTGCCGGCACAAAGTCACTCCATATATCGCTCCGCTGGCTCCGGTAATACCGACAACCCACCGTTTGGCGGAACCGCTGTTGCCCCCGCTTACCACGATCGAACCACCACCAGGTCGATGAACGTAAAGACGAAAATAACGGCGCTCAGAATGCCGTTCATCGTGAAGAAGGCCGCGTTCAGCTTGCTGAGATCGTTAGGCTTGACGAGCCGGTGCTCGTACAGCAGCAGCGCGGCGGCCACGATCGTTCCGGCGAAATACCACCAGCTCAAATCCGTCAGCACGAGCAGCAAGGCGAACCCTGCGGCCGTGAGCGCATGAAAGCTGCGGGCGATTCCGAGCGCCTTGGCGATGCCGAAGCGGGCCGGAATCGAGTGCAGCCCTTCCTTGCGGTCGAATTCCACGTCCTGACAGGCGTAGATCACGTCGAAGCCCGCCGTCCACAGCGCGACAGTCACATACAGGACGATCGCTTCCCAAGTGATGCCGCCCGTCACCGCCACCCAGCCTCCGAGGGGCGCAAGCCCGATTGTCAGACCCAAAACGAGATGGCAGGTCCACGTGAACCGTTTCGTATAAGAGTAGATCACAAGGAAGAACACGGCCAACGGCAGCAGCTTAACGGCGAGGCTGTTCAATTGCGCGGACGCCCAGAACAGCAGCACGAACGATAGGATCACGTACAGTATAACGTCCTTGGATTGCAGCAGTCCTGCCGGAATGGCCCGATTGGCCGTTCTTGGATTGCGGGCGTCGATCGCCTTGTCGATCAGCCTGTTCAACCCCATCGCCGCCGTGCGAGCTCCGATCATCGCCAGCAAAATCCAGCCGCATTCGCTCCATTCCGGCAGCCTCTTCTCGACGGTCACCGCCCCGAGAATGGCCCCTACGTAAGCGAAAGGAAGCGCGAACAGCGTATGTTCGAACTTGATCATTTCCAGAAAAACGCGCAACTTGGCGATCATACGATTTCATTCCCTTTCGTTCCCATATGCAGCGCGGCTACGCCTCCGAAGAACGGATATGCCTTCACGTTGCGCATGCCGATTTCGCGGAACAGCTCGGCGAGAGCCTGAAGATCGGGAAAAGTCGCGAGCGATTCCGGCAGCCACCGGTATTGCTCGTAGCTTTTGACGAACCATTTTCCGAATAAGGGCATTACTTTCTCGAAATAAAAATAATAAATGCCCTTGAACGGCTGCCAGGTCGGCTTGGACATGTCCAAACAAACGATCTTGCCTCCGGGCTTGACGACTCGCTTCATTTCTTTCAGCGTCTTGACGACGTCCGGAACGTTGCGCAAGCCGAAGCCGATCGTCACGAAATCGAAGGAATTGTCTTCGAACGGCAGCTCCATCGCGTTCCCTTGAACGAGCGTAATCTGTTGTCCGTAGCCCAGCTTGTCCACCTTCGCCTGGCCGATGTCCAGCATGTTGCGGCTGAAGTCCAGCCCGACCGTCTTGCCGCCTTGGCTCTCCTTGGCCAGCGCGATCGTCCAATCGCACGTGCCGCAGCACAAATCCAAGGAAGATTGCCCCGGCTGAATGTCCATCTTGCGCATCGTAAACCGGCGCCAAGCTTTGTGCCTTCTGAAGCTGATGATGTCATTCATCAAGTCGTATTTAGGAGCGATGCGCTCGAACACCTCGTGCACGTGCCGCTCTTTGGATTTCGCGTCCATCATTGTGCCTATCCCAGCTCCTTCAATGCGGTTGCCCTCTGCTGTCCGGTCGCGGCCAGGAATGGCTCGAGCAGCGGCTGCAGCTCCTTCGTCAACTTGTCCGACTGAAGCCGCTGAATGAGCGACTGCAATTGGGCGGTGGATTGCCGCAGCCGCGCGCCCAGCTTCTCGGCCACGTCGTATTTATGAAGCAGCGTCTTAATCAGCCCGGCGTCTTCCTTGCCGTCGGCCAGCAAACGCCGATCCTCTTCCGAGCCTTCCTGCAAAATGTGCCAGACGCCCCAACTGCCCGGCAGCGAAGACGTTCTCTCCACTTTGCCGAGCTCCTGGAGCAGCAGCTCGCAGCGGCTGAACCGGTTGACGATGTCCGGCCACAGCTTGGCATGCACTCCGTTCATAACGGCGGTAAAAGAGAGGAAAAGCCCTGACTTTAATTCGGCGCCGATATGGAGATATTCCTCCGCGTTCATTTTCATCTGTTTCGCTTTGCCGTAGAAGCTCATCTTGAGCCGGTTAATGTCGCAGACCGCTTCGCTCAGACGGCGAATCGTCTCGATCTGTCCGGCTTGCGACAGCAGGTGGTAAAAGCGGCTGCTGAAATAGTCGCCGGCGAGTACGCGCAGCTGCTGGGTCCGCATCCCCTGCGTCCCGACCGCGGCGGCCCCGGTCGCGTTCTCAACCATGTCGTGGGTATCCAGACCCATCTGCACGAGCGACGTGACGACCGACAGCAAATCCTTCTGCGAAGCCGCGAGCGGCTGATGGCTTAACACGGTGTATAGCAAAGAAATCCTGCCATTCGGAAAATCAGGCAATTCCGTATGCAGGCTAATCATATCGTGGTTCATGTACTTGCCGGCCAATTGGTCAATACGTGATCTGCTCATTGCTTCCGCCTCCGAACTAGCTGCCAGGACACCGTTAACGACGTTTATCCTAACTAGTATAACATATCCTAGAAAAGCTCGCATAAGCCAAGGACTTTGTTCATGAATTTGCAAAATTTTCGAACCGGCCCTTGCCGGCCGCCGTAACCGTCCAACGAACGTTGGCGGAACGCCACGCGAGCTCCGCGTCCGGCTTCTCGGCCGCTAGCCTCAGCTTATCCAGTTCGTCTTCCGTCCAATCGGATTTTCGGGTTTCCGCCGCGAGCAGCAGCACCTTGCGCTCTCCGCGCGCTTCGAACACCCGCACGAGCACCTGCTTGACGTTGCGCATGTCCGAATACGCGAAATCCAGCAGCAGCGCGATATCGCGGCGGAGAACGCCCGGCTCGCGGTCCAGCAGATCGACCGCCAATATTCCATGATCCCAGCCGACCCGGATCGGCCGATTGCCGAGCTTAATCGCCGACAGCGCGTCCACGAGCCGGTCGTCCGTCAGCCGTTTGGTCGTCTCGGGCTCGAAGACGGATACCGTCGAGAGGCGTTGGTTCAGGCTCCGCTCGGCTGCCGGAAGCTGTCCGAGCAGCAGCACAATGGCGAATCCCGTCAACGCAAGCGCGGCCCACGAGAGATAGCGGCGGATAGGCATAGCGATTACCCCCTTATGCGAGCGTTCCGAGAGTCCGGATTGGACTGTCGGAACGACCTCTTCCTGCGAGAGGCTCCTCCATACCCATTGTACATATAAAAAGGGCAGGCTATGCCTGCGCCTCGCCACCGCTTATTCAGGCATCCGTCTCCACGGTTCCGTGCTTCGTCAGGATCGTCGCCTTGCCCCTGATCTTCATGGCGGAAGTATGGTCGGTGAACTGGACGATCAGCACCTCTCCCTTGTCCAGCTTCTCCGTATGGTGAAATTTCGTATCCTGTCCTCTCGTCAGCCCGATGACCTGCACGCCGCTGTCCTTGGCCTTAATGACGATGTATTCCTGTTCCGTATCCATGTTCGCAGCCCCCTTATGGTTTCATGATGAAGGAAAAGACGGAGCAATGTCAAACAAAAACTGCCTTCCCCCGGAACGCTCGGGCAGAAAGCAGTCTGTCGTTATGTCATGGTCGGAACGGAGAGATTCGAACTCTCGACCTCACCCACCCCAAGGGTGCGCGCTACCAGGCTGCGCCACGTCCCGTTCTAGCAATCTTGCGACACAAAAGGAATTATAGCACAGGGCGATCGAGCCGCGCAATAAGAAAGCGAAGACTATCTCCCGGAGCTTCCCGAAGGAAAATCGCGATAGATAGTCTCGGCGTTCTTATGGGCATATGAATGCCTCATCGGAAGGTCTGCGAGCCGCGAAGCTCTTACTTGATTCCATCTTTAAGGGCTTTGCCCGGCTTGAATGCGGGGATCTTCCCGGCCGGAATCTCGATTTCCACTCCGGTTTGCGGGTTACGGCCCTTGCGTGCGGAACGTTCGCGAACTTCGAAGTTGCCAAATCCGACGAGTTGGACTTTGTCTCCGCTTTGCAGCGCTTCGGAAATGACGTCGAACACGGCGTCTACCGCTTGCGTCGCGTCTTTCTTGGACAGGTCGGCCAATTCCGCCACTTTGGCAATCAATTCGGTTTTATTCAATGCGTTCACCTCCCCGATTAGATACGATGGCATGTTATCTGTTTATCCGTTTCATCAGAAATTATACACTCCGTTATCGCGAAGTTTCAAGCGCGGCGCGTATTTCGGCCGCTTATCGGCCTGCTTTTCGACGATTGAGGTGGATGAAGGTGACGGCAAGCGCCAGGACGAGAACGGCCCCTTTGATGATGTCGTTCGTATAGTACTGAACGTTCATCATCGTCAAACCGTTGACGAGAACCCCCATCAGCACCGCTCCGAAGAACGTTCCGACGATGTTCGGACGCCCTGCCGCGAACACCGAGTAGCCGACGAATACGGCGGCCACCGACTCCATCAGCATCGGAGCGCCGGCATCGATCTGACCGGAGCCGATCCGCGAGGCGAACAGGATGCCGCCGATCGCCGCGAAGATGCCCGAGGCGACGTAGGCCAGGGCGCGAACGCGCTTGACCTTCAGGCCGGAGAGGCGCGCCGCCTCCTCGTTGCCGCCGGTGATGATCATTTGCCGTCCCCAGCGCGTGTACTTGAAGAAGACGTGCGCGCCGATAACGGCAAGAAGCATCAGGATGACGGGGAACGGAACGCCCAGCAGCTTGCCTTGGCCGATCCACAGGAACGACTTGTCCATGACGCCGGGAGCGGTCGAGCCGTCCGGAAGCGGCATGTTGCTGTAGATCGAATACCCTTTCGTGTATGTCTTGTGAATGCCGTTGACGATGTACATGACCGCCAGCGTCGCCAGCAGATCCGGAATGCGGATCTTGACGATAAGCAAGGCGTTCAGCAGGCCGACGAGCGCGCCGACGAGCAGCGGAACGACCAGCACGACGACCAGCGGCATCTCATACCAGACCATCATCGTGGCCGTAATGACGGTCGACAGCGAGACGGTGGCCCCGACCGACAGATCGAAGCCGTCGACGGTCAGAGAGATCGTCACCCCGATCGCGACGAACGTCACGATCGAGATCGAGCGCAAAATGTCGGTAATGTTGCTGTACGTGAAGAAATATTCGTTCGTCAACGAGAAAAACAGAATGACCAGTCCGATGAAAATAAGCGCGCCGTATTTGAACGTAAACGGCAGCAGGCGATTTTTCACGCTAATTCCTCCCGTCCCGCACTCGCATAGTACAAGAGATCTTCTTGCGTAGCTTCGCCGCGGTTGAATGATTTTACAATCGCCCCGTCGCACATGACGAGAATCCGGTCCGCCAGGCCGAGCGCTTCGGCGAATTCGCAAGTCAAGTACAGAATGCCCTTGCCTTCTTGCGCGAGCTTCCCGATAATCCGGAAAATATCGCTCTTGGCTCCGACGTCGACGCCTTTGGTCGGTTCGTCGAACAGATAGACGTCGGCCTCGGTTCCGATCCACTTGCCGATCGCGACCTTCTGCTGGTTGCCGCCGCTCAAGAAGGCCGTTATTTGCGAGACCGAAGGCGTCTTGATGCCCAGATCGGCAATCTGCTTGTCCGCATAGCCGCGCTCGAACTTCCGGGACAAGAAGCCGAGCCTGCTGATCGACTTGAGCAGCGGCACGCTCAGGTTGTGCAGGACGGACTCGCGAACGAGAATGCCTTCCTTGCGCCGCTCCTCGGGCACGAGGGCGACGCCGGACCGAACCGCCTCGGCGGGCGAGCGTAGATCGGCCGGCTTGCCGCCTACGGTCACCGTTCCCTTATCGGCTTGATCGGCGCCGAACAGGACGCGGGACAATTCCGTCTTCCCGGCCCCGACAAGGCCGACGACGGCTACGATTTCCCCTCGCCTTACGTCGAGGTCGACTCCTCGCACCCTACGCCCCGATTCGAGTCCCCTCACCTGCAGCACCGGCTCTCCGAGCTTCGTCTCCAGCTTCGGATACTCCTCCTCGAAGCTTCTGCCGAGCATCGCCCTCACGACGCCTGCGGCGTCGATATTTTCCCTGTCTTCGGTCAGCACGCGTTCGCCGTCCCTCATGACGGTTATGCGATCGCAAATCCGGAACACTTCCGGCAATCGGTGCGAGATGAATATGACGCCGATGCCCGCCGCTTTAAGCCCCTGCATGATCCCGAACAGCTTCTCCGTCTCCTCGAGGCTGAGCGGCGCGGTCGGCTCGTCCAGAATGACGAATTTGGCGTTCTCGGCGAACAGCCTCGCGATCAGCACAAGCTGCTTCTCCGACAAGGTCAAATCCCGCACGAGCGTCCGCGGAGACAGCGTCAGTCCGATGCGCTCCAGCACCCTGGCAGCCTCGTCGTGCAGCTTGCCCCAACGAAGCCAGGCTTCCGTCCCCGACGTCGCCAGCCGGTCGAGAAAGATGTTCTCGGACACGCTCAGATGGGCGACCAGCGAGGTGTCTACCTCCTGGTAGACGCAGTGGATGCCGGCCTTCTTCGATTCGGCGGGAGACCGAAATACGTGCGAGCCTCCTGCGACCTCGATCGCGCCCTCGTCGGTCTCGTAAGCTCCCGACAATATTTTCATCAATGTGCTCTTGCCCGCGCCGTTGGCGCCGAGCAAAGCGTGAATCTCTCCGCCGCGAACGTTGAAGTCCACGTTCTTGAGCGCCTGAACGCCCGCGAACGACTTCGAGATGTTTTTCATGTTCAGCACGGAAGCTTGTTCGACCGCCGCCATCGGAACCCTGCCCCTTTCCCGAAGAGATGTGAATATCGCATGGACAGCAGGAAACGGCGCGGAATGTTCCCGCGCCGTGCCTTGCGTAGCCTTCGTTTGCTGAATTATTGCGCGCCTACGGCTTGCTCCAGCGCCCTCAAGTAATCCGTGTTGCCCAGATCGCTGCTTCCCCAGCCTTCGACGTATTGCGAAAGCTCGTCCGTCGTGATGACTTTATCCGTAGGAAGAGAGTCGCGGTGCACGAATACCGGCTCCAGCTGCACGACGGCGTCCGTCGTGTCGCCGTGGAACTTCTGGTACAGGTACCGCACTTGCACCGTGCCGATCGAAGTCGGATCGACCGCCGCGGACGCGACCCACGGACTCGTCGGATCTTGAATGATTTTCAAGTCCTCGTCGCTAAGGTCGATGCCGTACACTTTGATCTCGTCGCGGCCGGCTTGCTTGATCGCGTTGGACGCGCCTTTGGCGAATTCGTCCCAGGACGCCCATACCGCGGTGATGTCGCCTTTGTTCGGGTACTGCTTCAGAACGGCTTCCATTCTGTTCTGCGTGTCGAGCTGCGGGTTGCTGGCATCGCCGAACGCGGCGATTTCCTTGATGTCCGGATATTTCTCGGTGAACGCTTTGTAGGAGATTTGACGGCTCTCCATCGGAGGGAAACCGGCTACCCATACTTTGACGATGTTGCCCTTGCCGCCGGCTTCTTCGGCCAGCTTCTCCAGCGTGTACTCGGCCAGCAGCTGGTCGTTCTGCGCCAGGTTCGTAATGCCTTCGAAGTCGTTCAGGCCGGAGTCGAACGCGACGATCGGAATGCCCGCTTCCTTCGCCTTGTTCAGTCCGTTCGTCAGAGCCGCGGCGTCGCCGTGGTCGACCAGGATGCCGTCGAACTTCTGGTTAACGGCGGAATCCAGGTTGGCCGCCATCTTCGCCAGATCGTTCTCGGAAGCGAGGACGGTCACTTCGCCGCCGAACTTCGCGACTTGCTTCTTCACGCCGTCCACGTATTGAGCGGAGAACGTGCCGGTGTTGAAACGCATGACGAGCGCGATTCTCTTGCCTTTAAGCGCTTCGATGCTTGCGTCCTGGGACGGTTCGGCGGATGCCGATTCGGAAGCAGCTGCGGATGCCGAAGGCGATGCCGGTGAGGAGCTGCCCGCGTTGTTTTCTTCTTTTTTGCCGCAGGCCGCCAGCACCAATACGAGCGTCAGCGCGAGCGCGATCCAGGACAGTTTGGATTTCCGTTGTTTCATCTCTCTGTGGCCTCCCATTTCATATCTTGCTATGGATGATAGAATTACTATAAACAGTTAATCCGAGTATGTCAATCGGCTTTTGAATAATAATGCAAGAAACCGTACTCTCTCTATCTATCGTCTCTGCCGAATCCATCACACCATTCTAGGAGAATTCTCGCCAATTGACAATATCCGAGTTTATATCTTCTTTTAATTGACAATAGTTTTGCGCTTACATTTCCTATGATGGAACCCGGAGATAAAATAAAAACGCCGAATCGGCCACGAATGGCGATTCGGCGCTTTAAGCGAAGCGTATTAAGCAGCTTACAGAATGATGGCGATCAACCCGCCCGAGCCTTCGTTGATGATGCGGCCGAGCGTCTCCTGCAGCTTGTAGCGGGCATTGTCGGGCATCATCGCGATTTTGCCCTGGATGCCTTCGCGGACGATCGAATGCAGCGAGCGTCCGAAAATATCGGATTCCCAAATCTTGATCGGATCGTTCTCGAAATCCTGCATCAGGTAGCGCACGAGCTCCTCGCTCTGCTTCTCCGTGCCGATGATCGGCGCGAATTCGGATTCGACGTCGACGCGGATCATGTGAATCGAAGGCGCGGTCGCTTTCAGCCGGACGCCGAAGCGCGAGCCTTGGCGGATGAGCTCCGGCTCGTCGAGCACCATCTCGGCAAGAGAAGGAGCGGCGATGCCGTAGCCGGTCGTCTTGACCATCTCGAGCGCTTCCGAGAAACGGTCGTATTCCCGCTTCGCGTGGGAGAACTCCTGCATGAGCTGCAGCAGGTGGTCCTTGCCGCGAATTTCCGTGCCGACGACTTCCATCAGGATTTTGTCGTACAGCTCGTCGGGAGCGTACAGGTCGATCTCGGCAACCCCTTGGCCCATGTTCATGCCGCTGAGGCCCGCCCTGGCGACGAAGTCGTACTCCATGAACTGAGAGACGACGCGCTCGACGTCCCGCAGGCGCCGGATGTCCTTGACCGTCTCCCGCACCGAGTTCTCGTAAGCGGAACGCAGCCAGTGGCCCTCGTTCAGCACCATGACCCAGCTCGGCAGGTTGACGTTGACCTCGTGTACGGGGAACTCGTACAGCACTTCGCGCAGCACGCCCATGACGTCCTCTTCGCCCATCGTAGCGGCGCTGACCGTCATGACCGGAATATCGTATTTAGCCGCCAGCTCGCCGCGAAGCGCCTGCGCTTCTTCGCTCTTCGGCCGAGCGGAGTTGACGATCAGTACGAAAGGCTTGCCGACTTCCTTCAGCTCGTTGACGACCCGTTCTTCGGCGTCCACGTAAGCGCTGCGCGGAATTTCCGCGATCGTGCCGTCCGTCGTCACGACGACGCCCAGCGTCGAGTGCTCCTGGATGACCTTGCGCGTGCCGATCTCGGCCGCTTCCTGGAAAGGAATCGGATCTTCGAACCAAGGCGTCGTAATCATGCGCGGTCCGCCTTCGTCTTCGAAGCCTTTGGCTCCGTCGACCGTATAGCCCACGCAATCGACCAGGCGCACGTTCACTTCGAGCCCCTCGGCCACCTTAAGCTGCACCGCGTTGTTCGGCACGAACTTCGGCTCGGTCGTCATGATCGTGCGGCCCGCCGCGCTCTGCGGCAGCTCGTCGATCGCTCTGACTCGATCGGCCTCCGAGGCGATATTAGGTAAAACAACGGTTTCCATAAACCGTTTGATAAAGGTCGATTTGCCCGTGCGGACGGCACCCACGACCCCGAGGTAGATATCGCCGCCGGTGCGTTCGGCGATATCCTTGAAAATGTCCACTTTTTCCACTGAGATTCCCTCCCATCGTAATCGCGAAACTTTCGTGACCCGCCGTCAGGGCGGAACTCGTACACGAACTTGGACTGGTAACATTGTATGTGCGATTGCCACGAATATGACGCCGCCCGCACAAAATGTTTGCCGGCAAGCCCTCGCCTGCCGGGTACTCCTTTGTTTCCCTCATGAGCATATGAAAAAAGAGAGACACGTATGTCATCTCTCTTCATCTTTTTATCAAATTAAGATGTTCCTCACGGAACGATAGCTTGAGGATCTCCGTCGATCCAGCGGTATTCCGGAGAACGCACGGGCACGTAATAGGATTCTTCGATCAAGACGCGCCGGAGATCTTCGTTCGGAGCCGGTTCCGTCCCCGTCTTCTTCGCCGCCGTCGCAATGTCGATGCCGTAGTCCGCATACACTTTCCCATGTTCGTCCACGAGCCAGTTCAGCGTCTGATTCGAAAACATGCTGCGAACTCCCGGATCCTTCATGCCCAGCTTGGCAAAATCGACCGAGCGAAACCCGGGATACATCTCGTCTCCCGCGGCAAGGCGATTGCCCCGCGACGAGCGATATTGATCCATCTTCTTCTGCACGCCGTCCACCGCCTGGAACGCGGTCACGTCGAGCAGCCTGACGAGAGGCTTCGTCTCCTCGTCGACGACCAGAAACTGATAATGGCCACCGTTCTCGAAAGCCGCGGAAGGAATATGGCCGATAAAACCCATTCTCTTAAGCTTGCCGAGATCGACTTTGTATTTCTCGTAGAGCGGCACCGTCTCGTCCGCGTTCTGGATCGGCAGCACGCCGGTCTGTTCCCGATAGCGGTCGACGGCGTCCTGGACCGTCAGCACCGCCTCTCTGGCTGTCGCGTCGTTGCGCGGCGTTCGGTCCTCCGGATAGAGACACCCCGTCAGAGCGACGAGCAGCAGCGCCGCAACCGCCAATCCGGATGTTTGCCAAAAACGAACTTTCATTGGTCAGCCCCCTGTATTCCCTCTAACTCCACCAATCGTCCTCCTGCTGCTGTTCCGCCAGCTTCTTGCGAATCGCCGCCTTAAGCGGGTCTTCGGGCACGGTTACAGTGACGTCTCCCTGCGCTCGCGCCTGGCACGACAGTCGAACGCCCTCGGACAGCAGCGAGCCCAGCTTGCGAATCTCGGCCTGCGTCGGCGGGCTCAAGGAGGCCGCCTGCTCGGCCGACACGTTCACCTTGCACATCAGACAGCCGGCCACTCCTCCGCAGCGCGTGCGAATCGAGACGCCGGCCCGGCGCGAAGCTTCCAGCAGCGTCGATCCCGGCCGGACGGATGCGCTCCGCCCGTCAGGCTCGAACGCGACTTCATGCCGCCGGGTCACGGCCCTTCCTCCCCCGAAGCGGACGCTTCCGCAAGCCGGAGCGCCTGTTCGGCCACGTGCGGAGCCAGCCGGTTCCGTTCCAGAAGCGTCCGCAGCTTCGGCAGATGCCTGCCCGGTTCCGCGGCAATCAGCTTGCCCGCGAGCTCCGCCCGATCCGGCCGCTCCCGAAGCAAATTAAAGATCAGCTCGTGTCCGAGCGGAACGACCGGCAGAGCGATAGCGCCCATCTCGATCCGGTCGCATGCCGGGTATAGAATCTCTCTCACTTCCGTCATATACACCGATTCCTTCGCGGACACACGAAATCCGCCGACCAGCTCGACCATCGCCCCCGCTATCCGGTAATGCGACAGCGTGGAACGGTATCGGTCCGTCACGCTGTTCTCCGGAACGTCCAATTCGTAAGCGGCGAGCAGACGATGGGCAAGCCCGACGTCCTGTTCGTCGACGTAAATGTCGAGATCCCGAGGCGGCCGTCCCAGGTCCGCCCCCCGAAGCGCCAGCCCCGTGCTGCCTCCGACCACGTAGCGGACTTCCCCGCTTCCAAGCGCCGAGGCCAGCTCGGCCAAGGCGTCTATCGGAACATCGCTCTCCATAACGGCCACTTCCATTCTGACTTAGAAATACGTTTTGTTAACGGCTTTAATAACGCCTTCCCGTTCGACGATCGCCTGGCATCCGAGCCGGTAACCCGCGTCCAGTTCATCCGGACCGAGCCGGTCCCACTCCGCGTCGCTCGACTCCGAGAGCAGCTCCGCTCCCTCCTGCACGATGCAGCGGCATCTCGCGCAAGTGCCCCTGGAGCAATTGAATTGCCAGTCTACGGACGATTCCTGGGCGATCTTGAGCAAGCTTTTGCCGATTTGCGTTTCGACGGATTTCGTGAGGGTTCGTCCCGTTAAAGTAATCATGCTAGCCGACCCCGTTTCAATTATAAGCGCTATATAATAGAAATTAGACCGCAGATCATGCCGTAGATCAGCACGACGACCGCGATGAGCGTAAGCACCAGACGGACCCAGCCCTTCGTCTTGTTGCGGGCGTATGTAATAATAAGAGCCGCGATGACCATCAGTCCGATTCCGACGAACGACATCCACATCTTGCTCATCGGATCCAGTTTGGCCGCCGCATAGGCTTGAAGCATAAGAACCATCATTTGTCGCCTCCCTCTCCCAATCCGCTCAAATGCTTTATATTATACCATTCGACACGAAAGATGACAAAAGACGAGCCTCCGAAGTCGAAAGAAAACCCGCGCGCGCCAGCTTCGGCAAGCGGCGACACGCGGGCAAGTTACTTCTTGATCATCATTTTGACGAGCGACTCCAGGCTGTTCAGGTTCATCCCGCTTTTCCTCACGGTGCTGATGATCTCCTTGACCGTCTCGTCGGACACCGGAATGTTCGCCATCGCGGACACTTGCTTGATCAACTGCTTCATCTGCGCGTCGCTCTGCATCGTGCCGGGCGTCACGCCGCCCGCGATTTTTTTGATCGATTTCTCGGAAATGTTTTTGCCGGCTTTCTTGTTGACCGCGCCAAGCAGATCCTTCGGAAATTTGTCCATGCTTCCCCTCCTCCGGGTATTTGCACTGCATCCTATGAGGAGAAAAACGAGAAGGTGTGGGCGATTCGCATTTCCTTGCGGACCTTAACCCAACGTGCGGCCGCGGCGGACTTCCGAAGCGACCTCTTCGATCTCGTGCGTCTTCACGCGCCCCATCAGCGCTTCCACCGCCTGTCCCGGAGGCCGGCCTTCGAACAGCACGGCGTACAACTGGTCCGTGATCGGCATTTCGACGCCGTGGCGACGGGCGAGCACGTGCGCCGATTTCGTCGTCCGGACGCCCTCGACGACCATCCCCATCCGCTCGAGCACTTCGTCCAGGGGCAATCCCTGAGCGAGCATCGAGCCCGCCCGCCAGTTGCGGCTGTGCTGACTCGTGCAGGTAACGATCAAGTCCCCGACGCCGGCGAGCCCCGCGAACGTAAGCGTATTGGCTCCCATCGCTTCACCCAGCCTGGCGATCTCCGCCAAGCCCCGCGTTATCAGCGCCGCTTTGGCGTTGTCGCCATAGCCGAGTCCGTCCGACAGCCCCGCTCCCAACGCGATGATGTTTTTGATCGCTCCGGCCGTCTCGACCCCGACGCTGTCCGGATTCGTATAGACGCGGAAATACGAGCTGTTCATGAACAAATCCTGGGCCGCCTCCGCACAGGCGATCTCCTTGGCCGCAACGACGATTGTCGTCGGGTTCCGCCGAATGACTTCTTCCGCGTGGCTTGGTCCCGACAGGACGACGATATGCTGCTCGGAACGGCCCAGCTCCTCCGACAGCACGGTGGACATCCGTTTTAAGCTGTCGGTTTCGAAGCCTTTGGTCGCATGGATAACAAGCGCGTCTTCACGTATGTAACCCGCCGCCTGCCGGGCGACGTCGCGCATCGCTGAAGACGGGGACACGAACAGAACCGCCTCCGCGTCTTGAACGGCTTCCGCCATATCGGTCGTAGCCGCGATGCCCTCCGGAATTTCCGCGCCGGGAAGAAACTTCTCGTTGCGGCGCAGCCGGTTGATTTCGTCGGCTTGCGCCGGATTGCGCGTCCAGAGCAGGACGCGGTGTCCATTGTCCGCGAGTACGCGAGCGAGCGCCGTTCCCCAGCTTCCCGCCACTAGGACGGCCACTTTCTTAAGCGCCATGAGGTTCACCCTTTTTGCCGCTGCCGAGTTTATTTTCCGTGCCGTTGATCAGCTTCACGATATTTTTGCGGTGCCGGACGATCGCCAGCACGGCTACAACGAGCGCGCCCCACAGGAACGCCGGATCCTTGTCGAACAGAAAAACGAAGATCGGAAGCAATACGGCGAAAATCATCGAGCCGAGCGATACGTACCGGGTCAGCGCGATGACGAGAATGGCGGCGATGCCGGCGATCAGCGTCGGAAGGAACGCCCATACGACCAATGCGCCGATCGTCGTGGCGATCCCTTTGCCGCCCTTGAACCGGAAGTAGATCGGCCAGTTGTGGCCCCCGATCGCGGCCAAGCCGCATGCGACTTCCACGGCCGCATTCCCTTCCCCGAGCCACAGGCCGATGAGCACGCCCGCCGAGCCTTTGGCGATGTCCAGCAGGAAGACGGCGATGGCCGGCCCCTTGCCCAGCACGCGCAAGGTGTTCGTCGCTCCCGCGTTGCCGCTGCCGTGCTCCCGGATATCGATCTTCTTTAGCCAACGGGCGGCGAGAATGCTGAATGAGATCGAGCCGAGCAAATAACTGACGATAATCGCGATAATCGTGTTTAACACGTACGGTCTCCCCTATTCTTGATCGGACTTCTTGCGGGTGAACAGCCTCAGCGGCGTGCCCTCGAACGCGAATGCCGCCCGAATCTTGTTCTCCAAATAACGCTCATAAGAGAAATGCATCAATTCGGGGTCGTTGACGAATATGAGCATCGTCGGCGGTTTGACGGCGATCTGCGTCGCGTAGTTGATGCGCAGCCTGCGTCCTTTGTCCGTCGGAGGAGGGTTGATCGCGATCGCGTCGCTCAAAATGTCGTTCAGCACGTTCGTCGGCACGCGAAGCGCATGCTGCTCGGCCACGTGATTGATGACGGGGAACAGCTTCGTCAGACGCTGCTTCGTGAGCGCGGACAGAAATACGACGGGGGCGTAAGTCATGAACAGAAACTGCTCGCGGATCGAGTTCGTAAAGTGCTGCATCGTCTTGTCGTCCTTCTCGACGACGTCCCACTTGTTCACGACGAAAATGGCGGCTTTGCCGTTCTCGTGCGCGTAGCCTGCAATATGTTTGTCCTGCTCGATGATGCCTTCTTCCCCGTTGATGACGACCAGCACGACGTCCGCGCGCTCGATCGCCTGCATCGCCCGCATGACGCTGTATTTCTCCGTCGATTCGTACACTTTGCCGCGCTTGCGCATGCCGGCCGTATCGATCAGCACGTATTTCTGGCCGTCCTTCTCGAACGGAGTATCGATCGCGTCGCGCGTCGTGCCGGCGATGTTGCTGACGATGACGCGCTCTTCTCCGAGAATCGCGTTCACGAGCGACGACTTGCCGACGTTGGGTCGACCGATCAGCGCCACCTTGATGACGTCGTCGTTGTATTCCTGGTCTTCCTTAACGGGAAGCTTGCTCACCGCCGCGTCGAGCAAATCCCCGATCCCCGTCCCGTGCGAGCCGGACAGCGGCAGCGGATCTCCGAAGCCGAGCGAGTAGAACTCGTAAATATCGTCCATGCGCTGCAGGTTATCGACCTTGTTCACGCCAAGCACGATCGGCTTGCGCGAGCGGAACAGCATCTGCGCCACTTCTTCGTCCGCGTTGGTGACCCCGGCCTTGGCGTCGACCATGAATATAATGACGTCGGCTTCCTCGATGGCGAGCTCCGCCTGCATTCTCACGGAACGCAACAAGCTGTCCTCGCCGTCGATCTCGATGCCTCCGGTGTCGATAATGTTGAAGGAACGCCCGTTCCATTCGCCCGTCCCGTACAGACGGTCTCTCGTGACGCCCGGCTTGTCTTCGACGATCGCCAGTCTGTCGCCGATGATCCGGTTAAAAATCGTAGATTTGCCGACGTTAGGCCGTCCTACGATCGCAATAATCGGTCTTGCCATGTTGGTTTCCACTCCTCAATAGATCCGGCCGTCCTCTTGCATGGGCGTCGGTATCTGAAACAATCGCAAATTTCATCATACCAAAAATCGGGCGGCTTGGCTAACGGATATTGCCATTTTCGAGCTATTTCCGCTCTACGATAATGAACAAGTCTTCGTTGATCGTGTGGGCCGCGCAGTCCAAAATCTTCTCCAACAGATGAGCCACCTTCTGCAATTGTTCTCTGTCCTCGGCGTATAAGATCGGAGCGCCGCCTCCGACCTCCTCGCGTCTGGTCGTCACGATGCCTACGATTCTAGCCATTGGATTCCGCCTCCTCCAAGCTCTTGCGGTTCGCCTTCGTCGGCTTGCGCACGGCCGCTTCCAGCAGCGGCACGCCGCTTACCGCCTCGTAGGCTTTGTCCGCGTCCTTCTCCCGAGGCAGCACGAGCAGTCCCAACTGTCCCGTGCGCAAGCCGAGCTTGGCGATCGGGAGCAGTCCCGGATCGCCGTCGTCGCGGTACACGCCGAGCCGGGTCGACACGTCGTGCAGAATCGCCTGGCGCTGACCGAGATTGGCGATCGTCACCCGGGCGTCGTCGCTCCTGGGCGTCAGGATAAAGCCCATCCCCTGCTCGCGAATAATTTCCCTGTTCTCGTCCAGGCCGACGTTCATCATATAGATATCCCCGACGTACAGGTTCGGTCCGTCCAGCTTGATCGGCGCCGCCTCCACCGAGGCGATATGGGATATTTTCTTCCCTCTCATGAACAAGTGCGAGAACACCAAAGAGAGAACGCCCGCCGCCAGCCCCGCCCACCAGTGAATCCACTGGGCGAACAGACTGGTCAGCAGCGCGGTGACGATCGCCAAGTAATTGCGCCCTTCGAACACGACGGCAATTCCTTCGATATACGCCGCTCCTCGCGGGACAAGCTCCAGATCGTCGACCGCCGTCAGCGTGTTGCGTTCCATATTGCGGACTTCGCGGAACTGCTGGGCCGCAAGAGACAGAAAGGTAATCGCCGTGTAGTCTTTATTGAATAACGCCGGAACGGCGACGGCTCCTAGCGCGCCTGCGATCAGTCCGAGCGCCAGATGGATGATTTTGCCGTGCGGATACGCCGGGTACTGCCGGTAATCGCTGCGCAGCATGGCGATTCGGGCGACCATCCCGAAGGCCGTCCCCATCGCGACCGCGGTCAGCTCTTTATGAGAATGCAGCCAGTCCAGCATCATGATCTTTGTCCTCCTCTTCCCCCGCCCGATCTGACCGCCCATTTCCTCCCCTGTTCGCCCGCCGCCTTCGCGAACGTCGTCCACAGCCTGGCGCAGAGAATGGCGATCCACCACGCCTGAAGCCCCTCATCCGGGGCGCCGGCCGGAAGCGCATCCGCCTGAGCCCGCAGAACAGCGTGAGCGACTTCATTCAAGACCAGGCAGACCGATACCGCTACCGCCTGTTCGGACGCGGAGCGGAGCAGCAGACCGGCCAGCCAGCCGATCAGCGCCGCGATCGCCCACGACGCTCCGTCCGGCTCGAAGCCGGAAGGGATAAAGATCAGTCGCCCGGCCAATATCGCGACCGATCCGACCAGCAGCCCCCCGGACGCGGACGTCCATCTTCTGGCCGCCGGCATGAGCGCGCCTGCCAGCATGACGGAAAACAGCGTCCATACCCACGCCCCGTTCACCGATATATCGTCGGTGATTGTAACTTTTCCAAGCCACGCCAAAGGCCATACCGCCAGGAACAAGCCTGCCGCCCAGCCGGGCAAATCTTCCGTCGTCTCTTCCCTCCAGCCGCTCCACCACAATATCGCAGCGACCAGCCACAGAAATGCGGCGCCGTACAGTGGCGACATCTCTCCACCTCCAGTCTGTAGTATGCGCCTTACGGACAGTAAAACATCCCTTGCATGACCCGTTCGGTCTTCCGCGCCTTCCGCCCCGCCTACAACGCAAAGAGGAGCCATCCCGCAATGGGACGGCTCCTCCGATAAAACGATGACGATTACTTGAATTTGCTCAGCTTGTCGCCGAAGCGCTCTCCAAGGTTAAAGCTCATGCTTTCCGCAGGAGGCAGGTTCGACTCTTCGCGCGGCGCGCGCGGTGCGCGAGCTTCGCGTTCCGGACGAGCCGGCGCTTCTTCCGTCTCTTTGATAGAGAGGGAAACGCGCTTCTCGGCAGGGTTGAAGTCCAGCACTTTAGCTTGAACTTCTTGACCTTCCTTCAGCACTTCGTGAGGCGTCGCGATATGGCGATGCGCGATTTGCGAAATGTGAACGAGACCTTCGACGCCCGGAGCGATCTCGACGAATGCGCCGAAGCTGACCAGACGCTTGACAACGCCGGTGACGATGTCGCCGATGTTGAATTGGCCAACGGCCGATTCCCACGGACCCGGTTGAGCGGCTTTGATGCTCAAGGAGATTTTGCCGATCGACGGATCGACCTTCAACACCTTCACCTTAACATCCTGGCCTTCGGATACGACATCCGCAGGATGAGCAACATGCTGCCATGCGATCTCGGATACGTGAACAAGGCCGTCGATGCCGCCGATGTCCACGAACGCGCCGAACGGAGTCAGGCGCTGCACTTTGCCTTCCAGCACTTGGCCCGGCTCGAGGCTGCTCATGATTTGCTGTTTCTTCTCTTCGTATTCGGCTTCCAGCACGTCTTTGGCGGACAGAATGACCTTGTTGTTCTCGCGGTCGATTTCTTTGACCTTGACTTTGATCGTGCGGCCCTTGTACGAGCTGAAGTCTTCTACGAAATGACGCTCCACCATGGAAGCCGGAATAAATCCGCGTACGCCTACGTCGGCAACGAGGCCGCCTTTGACGACGTCGGTAATGACGACTTCGAAAGCTTCGCCGTTGTCGGACTTCGCTTGCAGCTCATCCCATGCGCGCGGAGCGTCCGCTTGGCGCTTGGACAGCACGAGCGATTCTTTGGCATCGTTGATGCTGACGATTTTCGCTTCGACCTCTTGGCCGATCTGCACCGCCTCGGCAGCATTGTCGATGTTCACGGAGGAAAGCTCGCGCAACGGAATAACGCCGTCGTATTTATATCCAAGGCTAACGTACGCTTGGTTGTCGTCGATTTTGACCACCGTACCTTTCACGGTGTCCCCTTTCTTCAAGGTTACGACATTTTCCAGTGCGTCCTGGCTGACGGTATCCGCCACCGGCTCTGCCGCAGTTTCCTGAACGTTGATTTCTTCAGACATGGAAATTACCTCCTCAGATCTACCCCAACTTTATTTAAACCCGCTGCAACCCGGCCTTCCGGTCTCGCGCTGCGCGGCGCTTAAATCTTGCTTACTCGAAAACATGAGAACCAAATAATGCCTTTAGTATGATGGTTTCCGACAAGAAACATGCATCCTCAGGATGCAGGCCGTCCCGTGCTCATCATTTCTCTGATTCGGGACATAATCAATTCGGTCGCTTCCTCCATGCTTTCGGTCGTGCCTTGCTCCGCGTAAGGCGTCAGATCGATCGGAGCGCCGTATACCGCAACCATCTTGCGAAAAATACGATACTGGCCGACCAGCGCGACCGGAACGACAATGGCTTTGGCGCGAACCGCCATCGTAACGGCGCCCCGCTTGCCCATGCCTACCGATTCGTTGCGCGTGCCTTCCGGGAAAATTCCCATCACATTGCCGCCTTGCAATAGCGTGATCGCCGTGCGGATCGCTTCCTTGCTCACGCCTCCGCGCTTGACCGGAAACGCGCCTACCGCTCGAATCAACGGTCCGAACAGCGGAATGCGAAACAGCTCTTCCTTGGCCATATAGTGAACTTTGCGGGGCACCCATACCCCCAAAGTGATGGGATCTTGCAAGCTTCTGTGGTTGCTGCAGAGCACCACCGGACCTTCTCGGGGAATATTCTCGATTCCCCTGGCCTCCAATCGATAGAGCAGCACGTACAGCGCTCGGAGAATAGCCCTTGCGATGCGGTATAACATAGTCTACTTCTCCCCCGCTAAAATGGTTCTTACTGCCGCAAGTCCCCATTGTACGATTTCTTCCGCCACTTCGTCCACCGTCTTGCCGGTAGAGTCGAGCAGACGGGCATCCGCTGCCTGGAGGAGAGGCGCGATCTCCCTCTCTCGGTCGATTCGGTCGCGTTCTTCGATCTCGCGTTCCAATTGGCCGAGCGTAATCTCCGTTCCCGGCTCCAACTCAAGAAAACGCCGCTTCGCGCGTTCTCGCGGAGTCGCGGTCAGGAACACCTTCAATTCGGCATCGGGAAGAACATGGGTTCCGATGTCTCTGCCGTCCATGACGACGCCTTTGTCCAAGGCCATGCGGCGCTGGAGCTCGGCCATTCGCGAGCGGACGCTGGAGAGCCGCGCGACGTAAGAAACGTTGCGGTTGATTTCGAGCGACCTCAGCCTGGACGTGACGTCCTCGCCGTTCACGCGAACTTGCTGGGCGTCTCGTCCCGGAAGAAGAACGATGTCCAGTCCGTCCGCCAAGCGGCCTACGGCCGCGTCGTCATCGGTCGGCAATCCGGATTCGAGCACCTTCAGCGTTACCGCACGGTACATCGCGCCCGTATCTATGTAGACATATTGAAGGGCGCTTGCCACCTTGCGCGCAACCGTGCTCTTGCCGGCCCCTGCCGGTCCGTCGATCGCGATATTAATCCGATGAGTGTGAGATTGAGATACGTCCATAAGCGAACAACTAGCCTCCTACATGCCGACAACAAGAAACCTTGCGATCAAAAAATAAGGCAGGCTGAGCCTGCAAGGATCGAGAAAATTATACCACAGGGCCTCACTCTATGCAAAAAAACAAGACGATCAGCGCGACGAATTCCGATAAGGCACCCCTTCGGAATGATCTGCGGACGCCAGCCATTGCCGAATCCCCGGAAACTGCAAAGCCACTTGGGAGACGATGAGCAGCACGACGAGCGCCTTGATCCCTCTGACGATCCATTTCTCCATGCGATCCGACCAAGCGACGAAATCGGCATGCTCAGGCGTTCTTCTCCGTTCCGCCAAGTCGCGACGTCCTCCCGGCTCCGCTTCAAGAAGCCGGACGCGCGGGTCAATCCCTCCGCAGATCCAACTGGCGCTCGAAGCAGTAGCGAATAATTTTTTGCTGGTCGGATTCCGTAATGTCCGCGAAACGCAGCATGACCAGATGCTTGTCCGGCTCGACGGGAAGCACTCTGACGACTTCCCCTTCGAATTTGGCGTGCGCGACCGATCCGCCCCTATAGCTTAATAATAACCAACAACCGATAACGACATTCGGCACGATCGGCCATTTTCGCTCGCATAGGAAAGACGCGCCCCCGCCTCCCAGATCTTCGGTAACGGCTACGAAACGCATCTTGTCGCCGATCTTGACGGCAATCTCCAGATTGGTCTCCACTCTCAGGTAGCTGCGTCGTTGATCCTTCGTGATCTGCTCCGGGTCGGGCTTGCGAATGGCGACGAGGGAAACCGATTCCTTGCGAAATCCCTGCACGGAGCTCTCGAACAGATGCTTGACCCCGTCCTGGGTAAAATAGTAGACCTGCAGCCGCTCTCCGACGCTTGCCCGGTAAAGCCGGCGGTTCTTCTCATTCAGAGGAATCTCGATATAAATGTTATGCTCGTCCGAGTCCGCTACGCGCGAACGAAGCGTCACGGGTTCCGAATCCTCCTCGGATTCGGTCTGTATGTACATCATCTGATTGATTTTCGGCAGCACCCATAACCCTCCACGTAGGCATGTTCGGAGCAAATTGATTGCGTACTGCCACATTATATCACGGGCGCGTGAATTCGGGAATGACAATGGAGCTGTTCCATAGGTCAGGCAACTGAATATTATCAAGAAAGAAATAGGGGGATGTATCTCCTGGAGAGCGAAGCGCCTGCCTCATACGGTCATGAAGCAGCGTAAGGAGATACATACCCCGTTCTTGTTCACCGATAATTCTAATTGTTGCTTCCTGACTTCCTATGGGACAGCTCCATGTGAGCGACTATCTGTAAAGAGACTTTTCGGCGTCCGCGATCTGCTCGATGCTTTCCTCCAGACCGGTCTCCGCGTTCAAGTAGATCCGATAGCGGTGATCGTTGACTTTGCCCACGAACTCGTGGCACAGAGTCGGCTCCCTCATGTCGTTCTCGATGACGGACAAGGAATGGTTCTCGACGCGGAAGTCGGGGTTCAGCCCTTTCTGCGCCTGCTCCTTGGTCAGCTTCGGCTTGCCCGGGGTAAGCAGCTTCTTCGCGAACACATGGTCTCTGGCCTGCAGGCCGACGACTTCCCCGTTGTCCAGCGCGACCCGCACCGTCACTTTGTCCGGATAGATCTTCACGCCGTCGATCGTGTGGGCGTAAGTGAAGACGGCGACGTGGTCGTATTCGTCATAAGCGATCGGCGTCATGCTCTTGTAGCCGTGCCGGACCAGAAACTGCGAGCCTTTGTTGCGGGCCGTATCGAAGTTGATTTTGCGCGACTTGACGTCTCTGGGATTCATGAACCAGAGAAGATGCCCGCCCTTGCGCGTGTAGTCGAGCTGAATAGGCGAGCCGCTCTTGCCTTTGACCGATACGGTATACGCCGGCATATCCGTCTTGCTTCCGTCCTCGCTGACGCCGACCTCTCCGCCGCGCGCCTGCGCCCCCAGAAACGCGAGAGCTTTGCTCTTGATTTCTTCCGCGGTCATCTGCTTGCCTTCCAAGCCCGCCGAGCTCATCTTGCGGTCGGAGGACATGGCCGAAGGTCCCCAATCGGACTCCGGATAAGCGCCCATCTGCTTGTCCATTGCCTTGAATCCGTCGATGATCGTATTGTCGTGAGGGCCGTTCTCGCTGGCCATTGCGACTTCGACGTCCATCCAGCGCAGCCGATCCTGGAGGACCGCGTCCTGGACTTTGCCCAGTTCCTGGTTAACCGTGTCGGAAGCCTGATACAGCGATTTCATCATTTTCACTTCCGCCGGAGTGAGCGGCTGCTTCGTCAGATCGCGCACCGCCGTCCGGTAAGCGAAGTTGGATATTCTCGAAAGGAACTGCTCGGCCTTGTTGAACGGGAGCATCGCCAGCGGCAGCTGGTTGATCTCGTTTTGCGCCTGGCTGGTCAGTCTCCAGACGTTAACGAGCCCCTTGCGCTGCATGCCGTGCGACGCCGAAGATACCGCCAGCGTCTCGCCGAGCTGGTCGTGCAGCCGTCCCATATGGTGGCTCAAATCGTGAAACGCGCGCTGGTATTGGTTTTCGGCCTTGATCAATATCGAATTTTTCTCCTGGTGCTCCTGGTACCCCCAGACGATGGCTCCGACGAACAGAAGCGCAGCGATCGGGAACATAATGGAACTTAGACGAGCGTACATGAAAAGCCGACCCCTTTCATTCCCACAAGGTGATGCCGTTATTGTGGGAAGAAGGACCGGACATTATGCGCCATTCTTAGAAACGAAGAAGAGGAAGCCGCCCCGTTAACCGAGCGCTTCCTCTACGATTTCGAAATCTTCCGCGTTGCTGCATAGGCACATTTTAAAGCCCGTATCTACCTTGCCTCGTTCCTTGCGCCCGCGCAGAACGAACTTCTCGTTGCAACGATTGCACCGGATCGTTACTTTCAGCCGCTGGGACAACGGACATCCTCTCCTTCATACCGGATATTCCCACCCCCAGTATGGACGGATTGCCTAAAATTTAATCTCTTCCTCGCGTTTGAGAAAGCGGAAAGGCGATACCGCGTTAGCGCTGTTGACCATGCGCATTCCGATGAACCACAGAAGGAACATGAACGGCACGGCCATCCAGAGCCATGTCGGAGGGAACGTGAGCAGCATGAAGTCGTAAAATCCGTGCCAGATGATCGGCACGAGCAGGGCGAGCCGCAAATGCAGCTTGACGCTCTTGCCGACGGAGAACTTCGCCTTGCCGAGCGAGTAGCCCATCAAAACCCCGAACAGGGCATGTCCCGAAACCGGGAGCAGCGCCCGGAGAAACAGCGTTCCGAAGGTGGCCGGCTGCAAAAAGGCGTACAGGACGTTCTCCAGGGTGGCGAAGCCGAGCGAGACGGCTACGGCGTATACGATGCCGTCGTACGGCTCGTCGAATTCCGTATGATTATAAATGATATGATACAGCACGAACCATTTGAAAAACTCCTCGACGCCCGAAGAAATGATGAAGGAATAGACGAAGGGCGACTCTCCCAGCCAGAGAACGAGGCTTCGCTGCACGATCATGATCGGGAGAACGATCAGCACGCCGAACATGAACATCTTCAGCACCATCGAGATCGGCTCTGTGTCGTAGCGGTCTTTCCAGTAAAAGTACGCCAACAACGCAAAACCCGGCACGACGGCGGCCGCCAGCACGGACACGAGCAGCATTCTGTCGTCCCCCCTTCCCTAACCTCCATTATAACAGCAAAAAGAACGCGAGAAAAAAAGAACATTTAGTGAATCTGGTTATTTTTTCTGAATGACGCGACAAAAGGAGTCGCCCCGCAATCGCAGGCGACTCCTCATGAATCGAACGTCGAAAACGGCGGGCTCAATTCGCGAAATGCTCCGCCAACACTCTGATCGCATTGGAACCGATAACCAGCTTCCCGTACTCTTCCAGCACTGCGGGCGTAATCGAGGTCGCTTCCCCGTATTCGGCGAGCACCGCGATCAATGCATGATAGCTCGAGCTCTCCAAACCGGCGGGATCGAACACCATCACCCACTGATTCTGGTAGCGGTACATTCTTCCCTCGTCCGTCAAGCGGCCGGCAAGCGTCTTCGCCGCGCCGATCGCGTCCTCGATGTCCTTGAAGCGATATATGATGGCTTCGCTCTGTTCAAGCGTCACTTCTAGTTCGTACACTTCTTCTTCGTCCTCGACGGCGGATTCGGCATCCCGTTCCAGCTTGCCGCGGGTCACGATTACGACCATTCCTTGCGCAGGCATGGCGAACACTTCGACCGCAAGCGGGCCGGAAGCGTCGAAACCAAGCTCGTTATACGCCTGATCCATCATCTCGCTGAACAGTTCGTGCACTTTCGGAATTTCGCGCCACATGTCTTCTTTCTGGATCCCGCGCTCCGTCAAATCGTCGAACGTGAGGAAAATCCGAATTTTGTCTTGGCTAAGCCGCTCCATCCTCATGACAGGATCCTCCTTCTGCCGGTGATAACAGCTTATGATTAAGCATATAATGCGTGAATGAAACTTAGCTTGAGATCATGTTATCATTTCTCCGGCCGAAATGCACTAGGGAAAACCCTCGAATGACAAAAAAACGGCACCGTTCTCCCCGGCGAGGAAGAACGATGCCGCCGTCAATCGACAGGCTTGCCTTAATTGTGAGGATGTCCGTTCTGCCCGAGGATCGCGTCGACTTCCTTGCCGACTTCCGGGTCTTGCGCGATCAGCTTGCGAATATGGTCCATTCCGCCTTCTTCGCTCGAATGCGAAGAAGGATGATGAGAAGAATGCGAAGCGTGATGCCCGTGATCTTCGTCGCGGCTTTCGGCGCCGAAGCGGCGAAAGCTGCTCGCGAACTTCATGTTCATCGCCTTCTCGATGGCATCGTCCTTCATGCCCATTACGCGTTCCTTGACATTGTGTCCCATAGCCGCAGCGGCCGCGGACATTCTCTGATTGCGCTGAATCCACACGGCGATCGCTGCGCCGGCCAATCCTCCCATCACGAAAGCCCCTATTTTCACAATTGCCACCTCCTTATTGCTCTTATTGTGGCTCCTTGCGCTCCGGACATGCTCATCAAATTAAGGAAGCGGCTCCTGTCGAAATTATGGTACAATCGAACATGTTTACGAACGACAAACGGAGGAACTTCAACATGAATCGTCGACTGATCTCGTTCTGCACTTCCTTGATGCTGCTCGGCGCCCTGGTCTCGGCATGCGGCGGCGCGCAAACGCCGGACGGCTCGTCCGCTCCCGAAGCTTCCGCATCGACGCCCGCGGCGAACGTACCCGCTTCCCCGGCCCTTTCGCCGGAACCGTCCGCTTCGGAATCGCCCTCGGCGCCCCCGGCAAGCCAGGAGCCGGAAGCAGGCCCGGTAGAGAAAACGTACCGAATGAACAAAAATTATTTCATCGTCCCGATCGACAAGGAGAAGACCGACGGCAAAGTCGTGCTGCTCACTTTCGACGACGGGCCGAAAGCGCCGGAGACGCTCGATCCTCTGCTCGATACGCTGGACAAGCACCAAGCGAAGGCGATCTTCTTCGTGAACGGCTACCGCGTCAAGGCGAATCCCGAGCTGCTTAAGAAAATCGACGAGCGCGGCCAGACGATCGGCAACCATTCCTGGGACCACATCGAGCTCAAGAAGGAGCAGGCTCCGAAAATCAAGGAACAAATCGAGAGCGTGCAGGAGATCGTCAAGGACATTACGGGCAAAGCCCCCGTTTTCTTCCGTCCGCCCCACGGCTCGTCCAACGATTCCGTCCGCCAGATCGCCAAGGACAACGGCCTGCTGTTCATGACCTGGTCGAACGGTTCGCTGGATTGGGACATGGGCAAAATCTCCGAGGACAAGCGCCCGCAAGCGGTCATCGACAACGTCATGGAGCAGCTGCACTCGGGCAGCAACATTCTGATGCACGAGCTGCCTTGGACGGCCCAAGCGCTGGACGAGCTGCTGACCCAGCTGGAAGACAAAGGCTATTCCTTCGTCGATCCCGACGCGATCGATACCGAGCTGTAACGCCGCTACGGCGAAATCTGCTGCTCCCGCCCCCACCAGAACAAGCCGGCGACGAGCAGCGCGAACAGCACGACCAGCGTCAAGTAAAACCATCGCGACAGCTGGCTTCTCTTGACGGGATGAACTTCAGCGCGAGGGGGCATGCCGGTTTCCGGTATGCCCGCGCTCGCCGCGGCTTGAGCGATCGCCTCCTCCAACTGCTCCAGCGACAGGGGCTCGTTGGCATCATCCGCGCCGAACGCGGCTTTCTTGGCCGATACGTACCGCTCCCATGCGGTCAAGGAGGACTCTCGGTCTTCCTTCATTTCTCTTCCCTCCGAAAACGAATAATGCATCCCATGATGAAGTCCACCAGGAAGTGCGCCAGGATTGGCGTCCATAACGTTCCCGTGTATTCCATAATCCAGCCCAGACCGTAGCTGATCGAGAACACCATACCCGTCGGAATCCAATGACGCAAGTATCGGACGTGGATGGCCGCGAACAAGATGCTGGTCCAGTACGGTCCGAACGCATGCTGAACCGCTCCCCGAAACAGAAGCTCTTCGCACAGCGCGACGACGAAGGAGATGACCGCGATGTGCCACACCGGCCTGGCCCGGAAAATTCTTTCGTTCACGCCTCCGTCGTCCGCCGCTTCTTCGGGAACGAACCTGGAGATCGACAGGTCGAACAGCAGGACGAACAGCGCCAATCCGGCGCCCCAAATCGCGAATTCGTAGGTCGTCGGAAAAATAAGCAGCTCCAGCGGATTTCTGCGCTGAAATAATAACCATACGATACCGATAATAAGAGTAAGCGCCTGAGTGACGTACAGGTTCGCAAGCAGCATTCTGTCGTTTAATTGATCGACCGTAACCTTGCGAATTTTAATGTTGCGAATGTCGAATTTTCTCATGATTCCTCGATTTTTGCATTTTTTTGTATGTTCAAGAAGTGCGTTTTTTTCTATACTAGGACTACAAAACACTCAAATGACCGTTTAAAAGGAGCAACCGATGGAAAAGCGTCTGAACCGATCTGATCTTATGTTCTCCCTAGCGTTCCTGCTCATGCTTGTTATCGCAATTGGCGCTTTTTTCTACGGGGTCAAGGTGGGTACCGATCGCGCCGAAGCCGGCCGCGCTTCGGAGGAAGCCGTGGAAGCGGCGGCCGCTATTCCCGAGCCGAACGCCTACCAGCAGCAAGATTTGGTTTCCTTCTATCATACCGTATTTTTGTCGTATCGGGAATTTCAAAACGACTGGCTCGACGCGCAGAACAAGTGGCTGAGCGATTCGACGGCCGACCGCTCCGCGTCGCTCAAGCAGCTCGCCAAGACGGCCCGGCATAAATACGACGCGATCAAAGGGGTTTATGTTGCGCCGGTCTCGCCGCAGCTTAAATCGGCTCAAACGAATTACATGAAAAGCCTGAAACTGTTCGAGGAAGGCTTCTCCGGGCTCGCGGCGAGCACGAACGAAGGCTCCGCCCAGACCGCACTCGATAAAATCGAAGCCGATTCTTACTATAAAGAAGGGCTGAAATTCGCGCTGACCGGGCAGAAGGAATATTTCGGCTCGATGCTGAAGTGGGCCGAAGCGGTCAACGCGGACATTCCGACCGACGTCGACGGTCTGAACGTCATTTCGATCGCGGACTGGAAGGACTTGCCGCTGGTCGTCAAGCTTAAAGCATCGTCCGACTTCATGACCGAGCAAGCCGCTCTTACCGACTATCTGCCGCATGACCTGGCCGCCAAAGTCGACCAGTTCATCGCCTCCGGCCAGGCCGAGAAGCGGAAAATCAAGAGCTTTAACGCCGTCGCCGATTTGCTGATCAGCACCGAAGCGGTGACGAGCGGTTACTTCAACGAAGTCAAATCGAGATTTTACGCGAGCGAACAGCTCCCCCAGCTGCCCTTTTTTTCGTCAGGAAAATAGTTTTTTAGCCCTTTAACGCTATACAGCGGCAATTGTCTCACATTCGCCATTGCAATTGTCCGCCCTATTGCTATAAAATAGGAAAGGCAATCGGAATCAAGCTCGTGCGTAAGACGATACTTCAAGTAGTGACCTTGCGGAGTCACCCTCTACGCACCGTTAATCCGCCCTAAGCGGAGGATCGGCGGTTGAGGGTGTTTTCTATATTTCGAAGGAGGGTTCCACATGTACAAAGTACTCGTATCGGATCCGATCAGCGATTTGGGCATCTCGCTCCTGGTCGAAGCTTCCGACATCACCATCGACAAGAAACCAGGCCTCAGCGAGGACGAGCTGGTCGCCATCATCGGCGAATACGACGCCCTGCTCGTACGCAGCCAGACGCGCGTCACCGAGCGCATCATGAACGCGGCCAAGCAGCTCAAGGTGATCGGACGCGCGGGCGTCGGCGTCGACAACATCGATCTCGAAGCCGCCACGAAACGCGGCATCATCGTCATTAACGCTCCGGACGGCAACACGATCACCACTTGCGAGCATACCTTCGCCATGATGATGGCCGTTGCCCGCCATATCCCGCAAGCTTATTTGAAGACGGTCGGCGGCGTGTGGGACCGCAAATCGTTCGTCGGCGTCGAGCTCCGCAACAAGACGCTCGGCGTGCTCGGCATGGGCCGCATCGGCAGCGAAGTCGCCGCTCGCGCCAAGGCGTTCGGCATGAACGTGCTTGGCTACGACCCGTTCCTGACGGAGGAACGCGCGGACAAGATCGGCGTGCGCAAAGCGTCTGTCGACGAAATCATTGCGGAAGCGGACTTCATCACGGTTCACACTCCGCTTACCCCGGAAACCCGCCATATGATCGGCAAAGAGCAATTCGCCAGAATCAAGCCGGGCGTACGCATCGTTAACTGCGCTCGCGGCGGCATCATCGACGAGCTGGCGCTCGTGGAAGCGATCGATGCCGGCACGGTAGCGGGCGCGGCGTTCGACGTATTCGAGGAAGAGCCGCCTGCTCCGGATCATCCGTTCCTGAAGCATCCGAAAATTATCGTGACGCCTCACCTCGGCGCTTCCACGATAGAAGCGCAGGAGAACGTGGCGATCGACGTATCCGAGCAACTGCTGCACATTCTGCGCAACGAGCCGTTCAAGAACGCCGTCAACATGCCTCCTGTCGCGGCTGACGTGCTTAGCAAGCTCGAGCCGTACTTCCAGCTCGGCAAGAAGCTCGGCAGCTTCTCGGCGCAGATCGCCGCCGGCGCGGTCAAAGAAATCGCCGTCTCCTACGCGGGAGAGCTGGCCGACGTCGATACGCAGCCGCTGACGCGCAGAGTCGTCGAAGGCGTGCTCGCCCATCACCTCGGCTCCGACCAAGTCAACGTCGTCAACGCGATGCACTTGGCCAAAAACCGCGGCGTCAACATCGTCGTCACGAAGTCTCACGCGACCAAAGGCTTCACGAACCAAGTCAGCGTCACGCTGCGCACGGACAAGGAAGAGCGTCTTGTCGCCGGCACGCTGCTGAACGGCTTCGGCCCGCGCATTACGCAGGTCGACAAGTTCCCGGTCGACGTCGAGCCGCAAGGACACATTCTGCTTATCTCGCATCACGACAAACCGGGTCTCATCGGCCGCGTCGGCACGCTGCTCGGTACGAAGGACATCAACATCGCCACGATGCAGGTCGGACGCAAAATCGTCGGCGGCGAAGCCGTCATGGTGCTGGGCGTCGACAAAGGCGTCACGAAGCAGGTGCTGGGCGAAATCTCCGCCCTTCCGGATTTGAACAACGCTAAAGAAGTTCACTTGTACTAAGAACGCCAAAAAAAGCTATCCCAAGGGATCAGAGCGCAACACTTTGAATCATCGATGTAATGTTTTTATCTCGATGATCCAGGTTGCCTGACTTATGGGATAGCCTTTTTTTCTACGGCTGACCAACTGACTCGCATCAACTCCGCAAGGCTCTTTTGGAGTAAAAAGGCAATTCGTCATGGCCTCCCCCGTCTGCCAATGTGCGATTCTTTCGAGCAACAATCTTCGTTTGTGCGCGATTGGGGAGACGATAACCGATTCTTTAGAACATCGCCCTCCGTTTGAGCACTATTCGAGAGACGATAACCGATTCTTTAGAACATCGCCCTCCGTTTGAGCACTATTCGAGAGACGATAACCGACTCTTTAGAACATCGCCCTCCGTTCTCCTTGCAAATGCCTCTCCCCGTCCAAGCTGACGGTATTGGCACACATGGCGGGACGTACTTCCACTTCGGATGGCCCTATACGCGTTTAATTCAATTAGCATAGCCTATGACTTTGCCGATGATATTCTCCTCTGCTATCGGGCCAATAACGACACTGTCCACCGCACGCATTCGATGGTCCCTCAGCAAAAAAACCATCCCTCGGGAATGGGCTGCTTATCCATATTTTCGCTTTCAACGTGCAATTCGTTCAGCCCTCCTCCGGGTCAGGCTAAGAATCTCTTCTATCCCGCACGAACAGAGCGATCGCCGCAAGCGTGACCGAAGTCGCTACGACGATGGCCGGCAGCATCGGGGAAGCGGCGTCTTCGACGAACAGGACAAGCGCCAGAATGGACAACACCCGCCCCGCGTTCAGGAACAGCTCGCGAATGACGACCGATTCGATCCGGAACAGTCCCTTCAGCGGAAGATCGTCCATGAGCGAATAGTAGTACGTCGTCAGCATGTTGACGATAAACGGAGCCATGACCGAGTAGACGGACATAAACAGGATAACGGTCCACAGCTTGATGTCGACGAACAAGACCGCCGCGCCGGCGATGATGCCGAGGGAGGCCGCCGCCAGCTCCCGCCGGATGCGGACGGGCCGTCTTCTGCGGGAGATCGCGTACCCTGTCGCAATCGTCAGCAAGGCGAAGAACACGGTCAAATAGCCGACCTGGTCCTCTCTGCCCACCGTC
Source organism: Cohnella sp. (assembly GCF_041641335.1). Taxonomy (NCBI): domain Bacteria; kingdom Bacillati; phylum Bacillota; class Bacilli; order Caryophanales; family Paenibacillaceae; genus Cohnella; species Cohnella sp. The sequence continues at coordinate 52,029 of NZ_JBEPYQ010000002.1, forward strand.
TGGAACATGAGGATATTGGGCAGAAACAGCATGAGACCCTGCGACAATCCGAGCACGAGAAAAGCGCCGAGCGACGCCAGCCACAGTCGGCTTCTCTTCATCATCGGCAAGGCGAATTTCAAGTAATAGCTGCGATGGTGCGAATGGATGGCCCGGATCTTCAGACTGAAGAACGACGCAATGCCGAACAGTGCCGACGCCGCGGCGAAAATCAGCAAGTAGCCTTTAAGCCCGTCGAACAAACCGATGAGGAAACCCGATAGAGCCGGACCGGCCAGGCCCGCGGAATTGAAGACGATCATGTTGACGCCCATGAACCTCGAACGGTTGCGGATCGTCGTCACGTCGTACATCAGCACAATGTACCCGGTCCAATAGAGTCCGAGGGCAAATCCGTTAAACACCGCGAACAGCGGATAATAGGAGACGACGTTCTCCTGGGCGTAGATGACGACAAGAAAAAAGACCGTGATCGACGCAATGCCTAGGCGATACGTGACCATTCGATCCTTCTTCTTCGCGATCCATCCCCCGACCGCGAACGCGATCGGAGTAACGCCGTATACGATAAGGTTAAAAATGCCGTTAATCGCCAAACTCTCGGTCAGCCGCCACAGGTACAAATTCAGAAACAGCCCCGACATCGAAGCCCCGAATTGAAAACAACCGTGGATAAACAAAGCGACCCGGGCCTCCGCAGAGAGCCGAGTGTCCGGATCGCCTTGCGCCGAACGGTGGAACAACCGTCCGAATCGTAAGCTCATGATGTTTCCCCTCTTCAATGCCGCCCGGCTTCCCCGTCCGCTTTCCGTCCGGTCGCTGCCGGAAGCAAAATCGTAAACGTCGTTCCCGCGCCCGGTTCGCTCGATACGCTGATCGTTCCTCCATGAGCCACGATCAGATTTTTGGCGATGGCCAGCCCAAGTCCGGTGCCGCCGCCGGTCGTCTCGCGTTTGCGCGCCTTGTCCGCCTTGTAGAACCGTTCGAACACATAAGGCAAATCTTCGTAAGGAATGCCATGCCCTTGATCGTTCACTTTGAGCTCCAGCCATTCACCCTTCAGCGCGGAAACCCGGCCGGCCTCAAGCGCGATCGAAGCTCCCGCGGGCGTATGCCGCAGCGCGTTGTCCATCAGGTTCGTCAGCACTTGCTCCAGCCGATCGGCGTCGCCAGCCTCGAGCGTAAGGGCCGGATCGTCGGGCGATCTCGTCAGCTTGATCTGCCGCTCCTTCGCCAGCGCGGCGAACTTCCGATAGACGCGCGATACGAGCGCGTTGACGTCGACCGGTTGAAAATTCATTTCCAAATACCCGGCTTCCATCCTCGCCAGATCGAGCAGATCTTTGACCAGACGTCCCATGCGCAGCGACTCGTCGTGGATAACCTGCACGAGCTCCCTGCGCTCCTCGGGCGTCGACGCGATATCGTCCATCAGCGCCTCGCTGTAGCCCTGCACCATCGACAGAGGCGTGCGAATCTCGTGAGAGACGTTGGCGACGAAATCCTTCCTCATCTTGTCGACGCGGAACTCCTCCGTCACGTCCCGCAGCACCGCGACGGCTCCGCGGACGGAATCGGTGGAGACGAGCGGCGTCATGACAACCGACCAGACCCCGCTTTTGACGTGGATCTTGACGGTCAGCTCCTTGCCGCCCGCAATGACGTTGCGGAACGTCTCCCGCAGCGGGCCGGGAACGCGAACGTGCCTCTCGCGCGCTTCTTCGTCCTCGTCCGCATCCGTCCAGTCTACCGTCTGCCATTCCTCGAGCAGATGCTGGCCCTGCGGGTTCGTCAAGATGACTTCGCCTTCGGAATCGAACGAGATGACGGAGTCCGTCATGCTTCGAAGCACGCTGCTCAAGTGATCGCGTTCGTGCTGAATGTCCCGAATCAGCGTGTGCAGCTCGGAGGCCATCTGGTTAAACGTGTTCGCCAGCTCTCCGATCTCGTCGCTGGACCGAATCGCGACCCGCGTCGTGTAATCCCCTTGCGCGACCCGGTTGGCCGCGTCCTTCATCTCCCGCAGCGGATTCGTAATCTTCGTCAGCAGGAAAAAAGCGAAGAAGGTCGTCAGCAGAAAGCCGACGATCCCCGAGTAGATGAACAGATGCTTAACTTTGACCGGGTCCGCGAACGTCAAATCGATATATTCGAGCAGAAAAAAACCGATCGTAATGATGACGACGCCAACCAGTCCCATAATCGTCAGCCACATTTTGCCGACGACGGTTCTCAAGATGGCCATGCGCTACTTCGTCGCCTCCAGCTTGTAGCCTACGCCCCATACGGTCGTAATCATCGCCGCGGCTTCCGCGGATACGCGGTTAAGCTTCTCTCGCAGCCGCTTGACATGCGTATCCACCGTCCGCAAATCTCCGAAGAAATCGTAGTTCCAGACATCCTTCAGCAGCTCCTCGCGGGAGAACACCTTGTCCGGCGTGCTGGCCAAATAGTGCAGCAATTCGTATTCCTTCGGCGTCAGGTTCACTTCCTGACCGCTTGCGGTCACCCGATGCGCGTCGTGCTCGATGACGAGATGAGGGAACACGATGTTGTTGCTCGTATTCAATTCCTTCGACAAAAACGCCGTAGCCGACGAACGCCGCAAAATCGCCTTGATCCGGAAAATGACCTCGCGCGGGCTGAACGGCTTGACGACGTAATCGTCGGCTCCGACCTCGAATCCCTGCACGCGGTTGACTTCCTCGCCTTTGGCCGTCAGCATGAGCACCGGAGTCGCCTTCTGCTGGCGCAGGCGGGCGCACACTTCGATGCCGTCGATCCCCGGAAGCATCAGGTCGAGCACGATCAAGTCGAAGTCCTCTTCCTGCGCTTTGCGAAGCGCCGTTTCCCCGTCCTCCGCCTCTTCGATCTCGTAGCCCTCTTTTTCCAGATACATCTTCAGCAATCGGCGAATGCGTTCCTCGTCGTCCACGACCAAAATCCGACTTCCCGTATTCATGCGTCAACGCTCCTCTCGGCTCTTAAACCCCTATGTGCCCCATTATACCCCGGCATACGAATGCAATCCAGCTATGACGAGATTGACGCCGACCAGCGTGAACATGACAACGAGGAAGCCGATAACGGCAAGCCAGGCCGACCTCGTTCCCTGCCAACCTCTCGACAGGCGAAGATGTAAATAAGCGCTGTAGAATAACCAAGTAATGAGCGCCCATACTTCCTTCGGATCCCATCCCCAGAATCTGGACCAGGCGATCTCCGCCCAGATCATCGCGAAGATCAGCGCTCCGAGCGTAAACACCGGGAAGCCGATCGCGATGGCGCGGTAGCTGATTTCCTCCAGATCGTCGGGATCGATGTCCGACAGATGCGGGTTGATGGCCGCCGTCAGCTTCTTGCGCGCGATCAGGCGCAGGAGACCGTACAGCAGCGATCCGGCGATGATCGACCAGACGACCGTATTCAGCTTGCGTCCCGCGTTCACTCCGTTCATCCAGGACGGAGCTTCGACCAGAGGCTTCTTTATGCCCATGAACGATTGGAACGATTCCGTCTCGCTGTTATAAGGCGCAACAAGCGGAGGCAAGGTGTATTTCACTTCGCCGACGCTGGTAAGCGCGTTGCCGGCATCGTCGATCGTAACCGTCTCTTGCGTGAACTTCGCTTCATATCCCGCGCCGCGGAAAGCGAACACTGCCACGATAAAGCCGACGAGCACGATGATGACGTACAAGGAAAACTCCGTCCAGAACTGCGCCCGACGGCCCGCCTTGTCCGTCCGCGTAAAGTCGACGACGCGGATCAGCTGCACGAGCGCCGCCGCGAAGCCGATCGCGAAGAACGCTTCCCCTGCCGCGGCCATCGTGACGTGAATTTTCAGCCAGATGCTCTGCAGCGGCGGAATGAGCGGCTGAACCTCGGACGGGAACACCGACGCGTAAGCGATAATGATGATGACGAGCGGCAGCGTGAACGCGCCGAGCATCATGTTGCGGTAAATCGCATAGATGACGATGAACGCGAACATGATGGCCATGCCGAGGAACGTCATGAACTCGTACATGTTGCTGGTCGGAATGTGGCCGCCGCCGTACCAGCGGGTAAAGAAGAACGTCAGATGGGCCAGCCAGCCGATCGCCGCGAGCACGAAGGCGATTTTGCCCCAGCGCGCCGCGTGTTCCGCCGGCTTGCGATTGCTCCATTTCTTCCCGCCTACCGCGATCGCGTAGCTGATGAAGGACGCGCAGTACAGAAAAAAGGCTACGATAAATGCGTCACTGCTGAAATCCAACCACCACTTCAACGTACATTCCTCCTGTTATCGAGCGTCTTAGGGTCCACTGCGATCCCGGTTTTGCCCAGCGCTCCGGCAACGTCGGCCCTTAAGCCGTAAGTATTCTTGTTCGTATGTCCTCCGAGCGCCAGCTTGTCGCCGTCGATCCGGAGCCAAATCCGTCTGTGCTGCCAGTAGAAGCCCATGATCAGGCCGATCATGGAGATGGCCGCGCCGACCCAGACGTACGGCATCGCTCTGTCCATGCGAATGTTCAAATACGTCGTGAAGGCGGAATATTCGATATTGTTCATCTGGCCGTCGACGATCGGATTGTCCACTTGAATGGAGAAGCGTCCGGAATTGTCTCCGCGCTGCTTGAAGCTCTCGTTCAGAATCGTCTCGTAATACTTGCTCTTCTCGCTCGGCATCGCGAAGTAGACGTACACTTCTCCCTGGTCCTGAATGCCGGGGCCGGCAATCCGGAAGACGAACGCCGGATTGTTCGGATCGCGCGACTTGGTCATCGGCCTCGTCTGCTCGTCCAGGCCGAAATCCGGGTAATAGTCGATCAGCCTGAGCGCGTATTCCCCGAGCTTGTACTCCTCCGCCGGCTGGTTCATCTTCAGATCGAAGCTGCCGATATCGGTTCCGCTAACCTTGTCTTTCAACGTCGGATGCACGGATATGAAACGGACTTTCTCCTGAAAGCTGTTCTGATAGACTTTCAGTCCCTTGTAGGCAAGAGCGCTGTTCACGCGAATGTCGTGCTGCTTGACCTCGGTCAGAACGGGCTCGCGGGTCGGATCGTCGCAGACGTCCGTGCACTCGTACAGGCGCGCTTTCGTCTCGTACAGCTTAACGACCTTCGTACCCTTCTGATTGCTGGCCAGCTCTTCGTCCGAATAGTAATCGATCGTGAATTTGTCGTTCTTCAAATAATAATTCGTTCCCGGAATTTGCCGCGTCTCTCCCTCGTAGAGAGTCAAATACTGGTCCATGTGCCAGGCGGGAATGCTCCGTCCGAGCACCGCCAGCAAGAAAACGATAAGGCCGATATGGTTGATGTACGGTCCCCACCGGCTGAACCGGTTCTTCTCCGCCAATAGCGCCCCGTCTTCCCTCCAAACGCGGTAGCGCTTGCGTTTCAGCTCCTTCGCGAAGCGATCGAGCCATTCCTGCTTGTTCTGCGTCAGCTCGCCCGAGTAGACGACGTGCTGGCGGTTGATGAACTGCAGATGCTTGCGGACCTGCTGCTTGGAGAGCGCGCGGTACAACGGCAGCACCCGATCGAGACTGCAGACGACGAGCGACGTGCCGATCATGACGAGAAGTCCGATAAACCACCACGATTCGTACGTTCTCGACAGTCCGAGCGCATGATAAATGACGCCGAACGTGCCGTGCTGCTCCTTGTAATAGGAGGCGAATTCGGAGCGTTCCGTCAGGTTGATGATCGTGCTCTCCTGCTGAAGAATCGTACCGAACGCGGCTCCGATCAGCGTAATGACGATTAAGTAAACCGCGATCTTGACCGAGGAGAAGAAGTTCCATATCCGGTCGACGAAATGCGGATTCGCTTTCTGCGATCGGCGCGCCACGCCGTCGTACCTCATTTCCAGCAGCGCGTTCTCATCCTTCAGCAGCGCTTCGTCGAGGGGCTTGCCGCAGGACTCGCACAGGACCGTTCCTACGGGGTTTTGATGTCCGCATTCGCACTTGGTGTTCTGAAACAACGGTTAATCCTCCCTGACTGACGTCACGACTTCGTCTGAATGAGCCGTTCGATTCTCTTGTCGATCTCTTCCTCCGTCAGCACCCCGCCGATGACGACCTCCTGGATTTCTCCGGTGGGGGCGATGAAGAACGTCGTCGGGTACTGCTTCAGCCCGTATTTTCTTTCCGTTTTCTTGTCCTTGTCCAGCAGAATCGGGAAATTGACGCCGACTTGGCGGATGAAGCTTTCCGCGGTCAGCTTGTCCTCGCTCAGGTTAATGCCGATCAGCTCCAGCCCCTGGCCCTTCCACTTGTCGTATTGATGCTGCAAAGCCGGCATCTCGTTGCGGCACGGCGGACAGAAGGTCCCCCAAAAGTTGATGATGAGGGGCTTGCCCTCGTAGTCGCTCATATCGTGGACCTCGTTGTTAAGGTCAGCCAGACGGAAGCCCGGCGGCTTGTCGCCCTTCGTAAGCACGACGCTTTTGGAAAACAACGAATTGCCGATCGCGTATCCTCCGATGAGAAGCACGACGGCTAAAATGATATATTGAACCGGTTTCCGATAACGTCCCATAATCGTGTCAACACCACCCGCGTTTCGCTTAGTTCCATTGTATCGGAATGTGGGTCCTGCATCAATCGACCCCTTCCAGTATACGTTGATTTTACGGGCATTTCAGAAATTAGTTTGTCTAAATTAGTACAGTTTCGCGAGGAGGTCAGACTTAACAAAAGCAGTCGATGCCCAATGAAAATCAAAGAGAAGGCGCCTTTAACGCGCCTTCTCTCTCGTCGTTCCTTCCTATTCTTGGACCGAATCGGCAATCTCGCGAAGCTTCTCCAGCTCTTCCACGGTCAGCTTCCGATGCTTGCCTCGCTGCAGGTTGTTCAGGAACAGCCCTCCGAAGGACACTCGCTTCAGTCTCGTCACCGGGTGGCGGATCGCCTCGAACATCCGGCGGACTTGCCGATTGCGTCCTTCGTGGATTGTGATGGCGATCGTGGCGTACTTGCCGTCGGGATCGATATCCTGGTATTCGACTTCCGCCGGGGCGGTCATGCCGTCGTCCAGCTTGATTCCCTTCGCCAGCTTCTCCAGCGCATTGCCGTGCGGCACTCTCTCGACCGTGGCGTGATACGTCTTCGGCACGTGATGGCTCGGATGCGTCAGCTTGTGGGCCAGGTCGCCGTCGTTCGTCAGCAGAAGCAACCCTTCCGAATCGTAATCGAGCCGTCCGACCGGATACAGCCGCTCCTTGATCTCTTTCATGTAATCGGTCACGACGCTCCGCCCTTTCGGATCGGATACGCTCGTAATAACGCCCTTAGGCTTATTGAACATCACGTAAATCTTCGATTCTTTCTTGATCGGCTTGCCGGACACCGTGATCGTGTCCACGGCCGGATCGGCTTTGGCGCCGAGCTCGGTCACGACTTTCCCGTTGACCGTCACCTTGCCCGCCGTTATCAGTTCCTCGCACTTGCGTCTCGAAGCGACGCCCGCGTTCGCGAGAACCTTCTGCAATCTTTCCTCCACGACTTTCACCTCCACCCCATCATACCAAGCCGAACAGCAACCAGCAAGCGGCGACGGCGGCGAAAAATCCGACGAGATCGGAGAACAGCCCGACCTTGAGCGCGTAGCGGGCGTTGCGAATGCCGACGGCTCCGAAGTAGACGGTCAGAACGTACAGCGTCGTATCGGTGCTGCCCTGAATCGTCGACGCCACTCTGGAGGCGAAGGAATCCGGCCCCTGCTCCTTGATCAGATCCGAGACGAACGCGAGCGAGCCGGCCCCGGTAATCGGCCGCAGCAGCGCCAGCGGAAGCACATCGCTCGGAATGCCGATCAGCTCCAGCGCCGGCCGGATTACGCCGACGAGGGCGTCCATCGCTCCCGAGGCCCGGAACATGCCGATCGCCGTCATCATGCCGACGAGATGCGGAATGATGCCGATCGCGGTCCCGAAGCCGTCTTTGGCCCCGTCCACGAACGTCTCGTAGACGGGGACTTTGCGAAGCGAAGCATAAAGAGGAATAAAGGCGATAAGTACGGGAATCGTCCAAGTCGAGACGATCTGAATGATCGAGATCAATGCGATCAGCCTCCTCCGGCGGACGCGGGAGGCGGACTAACGGCGGCGCCTGGGTTAACGCTGCCGGTGTTCCTGTTCGCCTTGAAGGCGGGCGGAAGCTTGTTGCGGCGGCGGTACCACCTGTCCGCCAGGATGGCCGCGCCGGTCGAGATCAGAGTGGCGAGCAGCGTCGGCGCCACGATATCCGCGGGATGAACGGCGCCGAAGTTCATCCGGATGGCGATGATCGTCGTAGGTACGAGCGTGATGCTGGCGGTATTCAGCGCCAACAGCGTACACATCGCCGGCGTGGCGACGGTCGGCTCGGGGTTCAGCTTCTGAAGCTCCTGCATCGCCTTGATGCCCATCGGAGTGGCCGCGTTGCCCAAGCCGAGCAGATTGGCGCTCATATTAGACAGGATGTATCCCATCGCCGGATGGTCCCCCGGCACGTCCGGAAACAGCTTGCGGACGACGGGAGCCATGAGCAGGGACAGCTTGCGGACGAGCCCGGCCTCTTCGGCGATTCGCATCAGCCCCATCCAGAATACGAGGATGCTGATCAGTCCGAGACAGACGGTCACGCCGGTCTGCGCGCCGCCGAAGGCCGCCTCCGCCACCTGCTCCATCTTGCCGTTGGCGGCTCCGTAGATGACGCTGAACACGATCATGCCCATCCATATCCAGTTCACCATAGGCTAATCCCCTCCTTGCAGTAGCAAAGCTCTAAGCGCCGTCTTGAACCCCGTCCCGAACCCGCCTTGCGAGCCGGCCGCAGCAGACGACGGACGGTCGTCGCCCGGCCTCGTCTCCTGGGCGGCCTGCCGTTCCCGTTCGGCGTCGGCGACGAGCGGAACTGTCCCGACCTGGCGGCCGTCCAGCATGAACCTGAGCTCGCCGCGGTAGCCGAGACGGTAATGAACCGTCTCCGGCTTAAGCGGGGCGAGCCGGATTTCCAGCCGCTCGCGTTCTCCGTCGGCGAACGGATAAGCGAAGTCGGCCGCCGTCTCGTATGGATAATTCTTGAGCGGCTCTCCGGCCTTCACGACGGAGGCGAGCGGGAAGCCGGTGAAGCCGTAGTCGAGCAGCCTGGCGTGATCGTTCCAATCGTCGCGGTCGTTCAGCGTAACCGCAACGAGCTGCTGCCCGCCCCGGGTCGCGGAGCTGACGAGCGTTCGCAGCGCCTGCTTCGTATAACCCGTCTTGACGCCGTCCGCCCCTTCGTACAACCGCAGCATTTTATTTTTGTTCACCCATTTGTAATCCCAGGAGTCGTTGGGGTTGGGCGCGGTTCGGACCTGCGTGCCGACGATTTTCTTAAACTCCGGGTTGCGCAGCGCGTAGACGGTCAGCTTGGCCAAGTCGTTGGCGGAAGAATAGTGGCCGGGCTCGTCCAGTCCGTGCGGATTCATGAAATGGCTGTTGGCCAGCCCGAGCTCCTCGGCCTTCCGGTTCATCAGGAATGCGAAGCCTTCGACCGAGCCTCCGACGTGTTCGGCGATCGCCGTCGCGGCGTCGTTGCCGGAGCGCAGCATCAGGCCGTACAGCGCGTTGCGCAGCGAGATTTTCTCTCCGACCTTCAAATATAGCGAGGAGCCTTCCTTGCCGGCGGCCCGCTTGCTCACCTTCAAGGCGTCGTCCAGCTTGCCGTGCTCGATTGCGACGATGGCCGTCATGATCTTCGTCAGGCTGGCAATCTTCATCGGCTCGTCCCCGCGCTGGCTGTATAGAATCCGCCCCGACGCGACGTCGGCGAGGGCGGCCGCCCTCGCCTGGTTCGCAGGCGGCCCGGACGGCTTGGCCGCTCCGGCGGCGGCAACCGCCAGTGCAGGCAGAGAGCACAGCGTCAAGGCGATTCCGAGCAGACGAATATTTCTGAAGCAGCGAGTTTTGTTGATCATGCCTGTCCTCCTTGGGCGGTCGGTTCCGAAGACGGGGATCGCCCTTCGCGAAAAAGTTCCTGCCACCATTTTATGTATGCGTGTCCCAAAGTATGTGTCCAACGTAATGGAGGCCCGCCTCCGCCAACGCCCGTTCGCTCTTAGCCGACGCAGTCGGGCAAAAAAAGGAGCCGCCCCGCGAGTCATCTTGCGATGACTTGCGGGACGGCCCCGGGTTACATAAGCGAGGAATCGGCGGACGTTTTCGTCTCGACCGTGCGGATCGTCTCCGTCGCGTTCGGACTGCGCATGAAGGCGTTCTTCAGCTTGTCGACCCATTCGGGAGCGGCGTCGATCAAACGCTCTAGCAGATGCGTCTGATTGTCCAGCGGAACGACTTTGACGCCTTGCGAGCCGACGACGAGGAAGGCGATCGGGGTTATGGATACGCCTCCCCCGCTGCCTCCCCCGAACGGAAGCGCGACCGATGCATTTTGACCGTCTTGGCCCTGCGAATGATGATGCCCGGAATCGCCGGACGCGTCGTCCATCGCCGTAAACTCGCTGCCTCCCGCCGCAAAGCCGAAGCCGACCTTCGAGATCGGCATAATGACGCTGCCGTCGGGAGTTTGCACCGGTTCGCCGACGATCGTGTTGACGTCCACCATGTCCTTGATGTTTTCCATGGCGGTTTGCATTAAACCGTTAATCGGATGCTGATGCTGTGACATCTTCAACTCCTCCTTTCGTGTACCTAATTTGCCCGAACTCCCGCTGCCTTTATGCGTCGCATTCCGAGCCTCTCGTTGCCAGATGGGGTCAGCTCAAGCCTTCGCTCGGCGGCGTTAGCCAGCTGCGCCAAGCTCGAATCGCTTTGCGGATGCGAACGGTCCTTTTTCCCAGCTTGATGAAAGCCGCGACGGCGGTTGCCAGGCGAATGCGAAAGTCCGCTTCCCAGACGACCGTAAATTCGGACGACGAGTAATTCGGCGTCACCTCGCCGCGCGGAGAAGTGCGCAAGGAGATTAGCCTATCCGCAACGCCCGTCGCGCAACCGGACACGGCCCACAGCAGTCCCGTCAGCACCGCCGTCGACGCCGCGTCTCCCGTGCCTACGCGAAAATCGAGCCGCCAACGGGTGCACTCCACCTTTTTCAGCGTCCTTCTCGCCCAGCGCTTAAACTGCTTCGTGGATACGAGCACCGACCGATAGGCCCTCAAGTCCCGCAGAACCGTTTTCCTTCCCAGTGTCCGTCTGGTTCCGGTTTCGTTCTCCTTGCCGGGAAATCCGCCTTCCCGATGCTCAGCGTATACCATGTTCCAGCCGCGGATCGCGATGGAGGGCAGCAAAATTTGATAGCGAAAAAGGCCGAACAACGCCTGAACGATAACGACCAGCTGATCCAGCTTGCCGCTGCGCGAGTAACGCACGCGCACCTTGATCTGCGAAAACATTGCCGCGACGATAGCCGCCGCTGCGACCGCCAAGGCGATCCAAAGCCAAAAGGCCATACCTCCCCCGCCTTTCCTAGGGGTAGTATGACCTTCTGGCTTCCTTTCATTCCATATTCGCGCCAACGATTAGTCCGTTTCGAGCTCGCGATCCAGATCTTCCAAGGACAGCTGCCGCCCTTCGATTCGGTCGAACAGCATCTTCGTTCTTTCTTCCAATTCGTCGTCCCCGTCCGCGATCGTCGGCTCCGGCAAGCTCTGGATGCTCGGCAAGCCGAAATAGTCGAGGAACGCCTTCGTCGTGCCGTACAGGATCGGCCTGCCGATCGCGTCGGCTCTGCCCTTCTCCTCGATCAGGTCCTTGTTCACCAGATGGTGAATCGGACGATCGGCTTTCACTCCGCGAATCTCCTCGATCTCGATCCGGGTAATCGGCTGCCTGTAAGCGATGATCGCGAGCGTCTCCAGCGCGGCCTGCGACAGCGAAGAACGGGAAGGAGAGTACGCCAATTTCTCGAAATAAGGCGCGTGTTCGATGACGGTCGTCAGACGATATCCTCCTGCGACTTCGGCGATGCGGATGCCTCGGTTCTTCTTGACGAACTCCTTCTGAAGATCCTTGAATACGTCCGTGACGACTTCCACGTCCGTCTCCACCACTTCCGCCGCCGTCTTGGCGCTGATTCCTTCGTCTCCGGATACGAACAGCAAGCCTTCAAGTACCGATTTCAATGTCGAGTAATTCATCGTTCTCTTCTCTCCCCGTCCACGACAACACGATTTCATCGAACAGCGCGTTCTGATGGCACGAAACCCATCTTCGCTTCATTAACTCCAGAATCGCCAGGAAGGTGACTACGATCTCCTCGCGATCGTCCGCTTCCCTCAGCAGCTGCGAGAACAGCAGCTTCCCTTCGGTCGAACGGTTCTTGAGCGTATGAATGATGTCGAGAATCCGGTCCTTGACCGAAATCTCGTCCTTGCGAATGGAAGATACCCGGTTTCTTCCGGCCAGACGCCTCATCGCTTTCTGAAAAGCGCTCACCAGATCGTTCACGTGCAAGCCTTCGACCGGATTCGTCTTGATCGCCTTCTCGTACGGAGTAAGGTCCGCAGGCTCGCGCGTGTACACTTGGCTGCGGTCCCACTCCTTCTCCCGAAGCTGTCCGGCTACCGACTTGAACTTGCGGTACTCGATCAACTTGCGGATCAGTTCCTCGCGCGGATCGAGCTCGTCGTCTTCGTCGACCGTCAGCCACGGCTCTTCCGTAACGGGAGGCTTCGGCAGCAGCTGCCTGCTCTTCATCGAGAGCAGCGTCGCCGCCATGACGAGAAACTCGCTGGTAATGTCAAGCTCGAGCTCCTGCATAGCCGCCAAGTATTCCATATATTGATCGGTAATGTCGCTGATCGATATATCCTGAATATCGATTTCCGCTTTGTCGATAAGATGGAGCAGCAAATCGAGCGGACCTTCGAACGTCTCCAGCTTGTACAGCATTGCCACGCGGGTTTCTCCTCCTGCCTCTGCGCACGATCCTGTCTATCCCTAAAATAAGATCTTATCAGCCGGAGATCGCCCGCGTCAAATTCGCCATCTCGATCGCCGTCGTAGCGGCGTCCCAACCTTTGTTGCCCGCTTTGGTTCCAGCGCGTTCCACAGCCTGCTCGATGCTGTCCGTCGTAAGCACGCCGAAGATCGTCGGCACGCCCGTCTTAAGCGATATCGCGGCAACGCCCTTCGCGACTTCGTTGCAGACGTAGTCGAAGTGCGGCGTGGAACCGCGGATGACCGCGCCGAGCGTAATGACGGCGTCGTACTTGCCGCTCTCCGCCAGCTTCTGGGCGATCAGCGGAATTTCGAACGCTCCCGGAACCCATGCGATCTCGATCTCGTCCTCTTGCGCCCCGTGGCGCTTGAGCGCGTCAAGAGCTCCTCCGAGCAGTTTGGACGAGATAAACTCGTTGAATCTTCCGACGACGACCGCGTATTTTAACCCTTTGGATACTAAGTGACCTTCATATACGATAGACATATTCGTTCATCCTCTCAAATGTTGTAGTCAGGCTCGCCTTGGAACGACAGCAGATGGCCCAGCTTGGCTTTTTTGGTATGCAAATATCCGGTATTGTCTTCGTTCTCCTGCATCTGGATCGGAACGCGTTCGACGACGTTTAAGCCGTAACCTTCCAACCCCTTGATCTTGCGCGGATTGTTCGTCAGCAGACGAATGTCGCGAATGCCGAGATCTTTCAAAATTTGCGCCCCGATGCCGTAATCGCGCAAGTCGGGAGCGAATCCCAACTTGATATTCGCGTCCACTGTATCCAATCCCTGCTCCTGCAGCTCGTAGGCCCGCAATTTGTTGATCAGGCCGATGCCGCGTCCTTCCTGCCTCATATAGAGCAGCACGCCGCTGCCCGCTTCATCGATCTGCCTGAGCGCGGCTTCCAATTGGGGCCCGCAATCGCAGCGATGGGAATGGAACACGTCGCCGGTCAAGCACTCGGAATGCACGCGCACGAGCACCGGCTTGGAACCGTCCAGCTCTCCCTTAACGAAGGCGACATGCTCCTTGCGGTCGACTTCGTTCGAATAGGCGATTGCCTGGAACGTACCGAAGTCCGTCGGCAGGCGGACGGCGACTTCCCGCTTCACGAGCTTCTCCTTCTCGTTGCGGTAATGAATCAGATCCTTGATCGTGATCAGCCTCAGCCCGTGCTCCCGGGCAAAAATCTGCAGATCCGGCAGCCTCGCCATCGTTCCGTCTTCCTTGATGACTTCGCAGATAACGGCCGCGGGCGCGGAGTCGCTCATTCTCGCCAGATCGATCGCCGCCTCCGTATGGCCGGCCCGTCTGAGCACGCCGCCGTTCTTGGCGATCAGCGGGAAAATGTGGCCCGGCCTGCGGAAGTCGCCCGGCCTAGCCTCCGGATCGATCATCGCCTGCACCGTCAGCGAACGCTCGTGAGCCGAAATCCCCGTCGTCGTGGACACGTGATCGACCGAAACGGTGAACGCCGTGCCGTGATAATCCGTATTGTGATTGACCATCGGCGGCAAGTCAAGAGCTTCCGCGCGTTCCTGGGTAATCGGAACGCAGAGCAGCCCGCGGGCCTCCTTGATCATGAAGTTGATCACTTCCGGCGTCGCCTTGTCGGCCAGCGCGATCAGATCCCCTTCGTTCTCCCTGTCTTCGTCGTCGACGACGATGATGATCTTCCCTTGCTTCAAATCCTCGATCGCGTCGTCGATCCGGTCAAACTGATGCTCTTCCATGTTGCCCTCTCCTTTCACATAAATCCGTTGTCGCGCAGTATCGACTCCGTCAATCCTCCGGCCTTGCGAGCGGAAGGGGCATGATCCCGCCAGTTCAGCAGATGATCGACGTATTTGCCGAGAATGTCGCATTCGATATTAAGCGTGTCGCCCGGGTGCTTATGCTGCAGCACCGTTTCGCGAAGCGTGTGGGGAATGATCGATACGGTGAACGCGCCGGCGTCCGGGTCGGTCGAGACGACCGTCAAGCTGATTCCGTCCAGCGTAATCGAGCCTTGCTGCACGACGTGGCGCAGCATGGAGCGATCGTCGGGCTCGATCGCGAAGACGACGGCGTTGGCTTCGGCCGTTCGGCCTCTGATCGTCCCCGTGCCGTCCACATGTCCTTGCACGAGATGTCCGCCGAACCGAGCTCCGGCTTGCATCGCCCGCTCCAGGTTCAGCGGAGCGCCAGGTTTGAGCGCGCTCAGGTTCGTGTGACGGTAAGTTTCCGGCATCACGTCCACCGCGAAGCTCGTTCTATCGAACTCGACGACGGTCAGGCATACTCCGTTGACCGCGATGCTGTCGCCGAGCTTAACGTCCTCCAACACCTTGGAAGCCGCGATGCCGAGGATCATCGCCTCTCCCCTGCGCTGCACGGAGCGCAGCATGCCCATTTCTTCAATAAGTCCCGTAAACATCGTTAGCCTTCCTCCTTGCCTGCACGCTCAGGCGGTTCCGCCCCGGATGGGGCAAGCCGGTTGTCGGGATACCCGGTCACACACCAATCGTCTCCATAGCTTTGCATCGTTACTCTCGCAAGACGAAGCGCCGCGGACATTTCGTTAGGTCCGACATAGGAGAATGCGGACGGAGCTCCTTCTCCTCCAACGATAATCGGAGCGTAGAACAGCATCACCTTATCGATGAGGCCCGCTTCCAGCATGGCGCCATTGAGCACGCCGCCACCTTCTAGCAGCACAGAGCTGATCCCCCGTTCCCCCAGCGCCTTCATCGCCGAAGCCAGATCGACGCGCTCGCCGCCTCCGCGACGCAGCACCTCCGCGCCAAGCTCTCTGAGCCGTTCGGCTCTCCCCTCGTCCGCTTGCAGCGTGGTCAGAACGATCGTCGGGGCGGCGTCGTTCAGCACTCTTGCGGCCGGAGGGACGTTCAGCTTGGAATCGACGACGATGCGAGTCGGGTTCAGCGCCGGTACGGCGAGGCGGGTCGTCAGCTCGGGATCGTCGGCCAGCACCGTCTGCACGCCGACCATAATCCCGCTGTGGCGATGCCGCAGCGTATGAACGGCTTCCCGGGCCGCAGCGCCCGTAATCCAGCGGCTGTGGCCCGAATGCGTGGCGATGCGCCCGTCCAGGCTTAGCGCCGTCTTCAGCGTAACGAAGGGCATTCCGGTACGAATGAACTTATTGAACGCCTCGTTCCGGGCGGAGGCTTCCGCCTCAAGCACGCCGGTCAGCACCTCGATGCCCGCTTCGCGCAGTCTGGCGATCCCTCGTCCGGCGACGAGCGGATTCGGATCGACCGCGGCGACGACGACGCGGGACACGCCTTCTTCGATCAGGCGCTCGCAGCAGGGCGGCGTCTGGCCGTAATGGCTGCAAGGCTCGAGCGTGACGTATGCGGTCGCCCCTCGTGCCTGAGCGCCGGCCATATTCAGCGCATGCACTTCCGCGTGGCCTTCGCCCCGCTTCAGATGGGCGCCCAAGCCGACGATCCGGCCTTCCTTCACGACGACGCAGCCGACGACGGGATTAACGCCGGTCTGTCCGGAAGCCCCGTCCGCCAAATTAAGCGCCAGCCGCATGTAATATTCGTCATTCAGAATGTCCATCTGTCTCCTCCTCTCCTGTCGTCGGTCAGACAAAAAGCCCCCGGGAGCGAATCATCCCGGGGGCGTTAAATGCACAGCGATAAACAGGCCTTCAGGTCGTGTCCCGAAAAGCAGGGGGAAACAGCAGCTTAGGATCGAATCGACAAGCATACTGAAACAACCCGTCGCAACGCAGGTTTGTGAAAAAAGGAACAATTAAGTCCGACGAATGCCGGAATTCCCGTTACCCGCGAGTCGACGCTCTCCATTTGACACGGCATGGCCGCTGTGCTTCCTTCTCCCATCCAGACTGTTACTGTCGGTCCCGGATTCTCACCAGGTCCACCGCAAAGCGTCCGCCGGATCGACCGGAAGAAGCGATGACGGGTCACGGACTGACGGCGGCAAAATCGGCTTCGATGCGATCGATGGCCAAAGTGCTGCCGATCACCGTCGGTGGGGAATTGCGCCCCGCCCCGAAGGATAAGCAACTATTGTATGTCAGTGTATCACTCCGCCTGCCAAATTGCAAGCGGTCAGGTTGGAATTATGGTCAGCTTACGCGGACGGATTCCATCTTGTCCTGCCCTTTGAATGCGTCCACATGCTCCATGCCGGACGTTACTTTGCCGAATACGGTATGTACGCCGTCCAGGTGAGGCTGCGGCTGGAAGCAAATATAGAACTGGCTGCCGCCGGTATTCGGTCCTCGGTGAGCCATTGCCAGACTTCCACGCTCGTGCCTGTTCTTGTTGTGCTCGCAGTTAATCGTGTAACCCGGTCCGCCGGTTCCGTTGCCGTTCGGGCAGCCGCCTTGCGCAACGAAGCCCGGAATGACGCGATGGAACGGAATGCCGTCGTAAAAGCCTTCGTTAGCCAGCTTCTCGAAGTTCGCGACCGTGTTGGGCGCGTCCTGGTCGAACAGTTCAAGGACGACTTCGTTGCCGTCCGCCATTTTGATAATCGCTTCTTTAGCCAAATCTGTATCCTCCTCAAGTTCGATTCACCTTATTTTACAACATTTCCTTGCCGACGCACCACCTGTCCATCCAGGCAAGCCGCCGTAATGCCCGCGCCGGCAGGGCGGCGCTGTGCTAAATCGGGACGGACGATTCGCCCGCTAAAATGAACGCCGCGCCCCTCTGCAGGGACGCGGCGCCGAGTGCCATGCTTATTTCGCGACCGCTTGCTTCTGCAAGCGCTGCGGGATGACGTCGTTGCCGACGATATTCTCGTACGTCTCGCGGGCGACGACGAGATCCGCCTGGCCGTCTCTTACGAAGACGACGGCAGGACGGCGGATGCGGTTGTAGTTGCTCGCCATCGCGTAGTTGTACGCTCCCGTGCAGAACACCGCGAGCAGATCGCCGGATTGTACGGCAGGCAGGTTCAGATCCCAGATGAGCATATCGCCGCTCTCGCAGCATTTGCCCGCGACGGAGACGACCTCTTCCGCGGAGTCGTTGGCGCGGTTCGCCAGAACCGCCTCGTATTTGGACTCATACAGAGCCGGACGCGGGTTGTCGGTCATGCCGCCGTCCACCGCGATATATTTGCGCACGCCCGGAATGTCTTTGCTCGTTCCGACGGTGTACAGCGTCGTGCCGGCATCGCCGACGATGCTGCGGCCCGGCTCGATCCAAATTTCCGGAAGCGGGAAGCTCGCGTTCTCGCAGGTCGTGCGGACGGCGTCCGCGATCGCCTGTACGTAAGTGCCGAGCGGCAGCGGCTGATCGCCTTCCACGTAACGAATGCCGAATCCGCCGCCGAGGTTCAGTACCGTGAACGTATGGTTCAGCTTGTCGCGGATGTCCACCGCGAAGGCGGATACTTTTTCGACTGCCATCCGGAAGCCTTCGACTTCGAAAATTTGCGAGCCGATATGGGAATGGACGCCGAGCACTTTCAGATTCGGCAGGGAGATCGCCGTCTCGATCGCTTTGAACGCCGTGCCGTTACCCAAGTCGAAACCGAACTTCGAGTCCTGTTGGCCGGTGGAGATGTAATCGTGCGTATGGGCTTCGACCCCCGGCGTAATGCGCAGCAGCACGTTGACGCGCTTGCCTTGTTCGCCTGCCAGGGCGTTCAGAAGGTGCAGTTCGTTAAAGTTGTCGACGACGAAGCAGCCGATGTTCGCTTCCAGCGCCATCAGAATTTCTTCGGGCGTTTTATTGTTGCCGTGGAAATGAATGCGCTCGGCCGGAAAACCCGCCTGAAGCGCCGTATATAGCTCGCCGTCGGACACGACGTCGAGACTCATGCCTTCCTCTTCGGCCACGCGGCACATCGCCATGACGCAGAACGCCTTGGAGGCGTAAGCGACCTGATGACGCATGCCCGTCGCGCGGAAAGCTTCCATGAATTCGCGGGCGCGCACGCGCACCAGCTCCTCGTCCACGATGTACAGCGGAGTGCCGAACTGCTTCGCCAAATCCGTAACGTCGCATCCTCCGATTTCCAGATGACCTTTGCTATTTATTTTGCTCGTACCATGCAAGAACATAACTTCTTTTCCCCTTTGGCGAATATTTCCGGAATCGGGCCGTCGTCCGGCTGTCCGGTGTTTGCACTTTAACACTCAGTATAACGGAAAACCGGCCAAGGGGATATGGAGGATTTGCCACAACATTTGCATTAAACCTTCAAGAGGTTGTTCAAACTGTCCGCTAAACCGGCTGTTTGCGATTTTTTTTGGTCCGGTAAATGGAGAGTCTCTTTTTGTTGGTCGAAAGCGGCATTCTGAACAGGATGTTGCGGAAAGCGACGGCGTTAAAGGGCAAGAACGGCCACAGGTAAGGCGCGTTAAACGACCTCTTGAACGCCAAATACAGCAGCGTAACCGTCGAGAGCAGGACAAAGCCGATTTCCTGGAGGAAAAAGACGGAGAGCAGCAAGCCCAGCCGAATGATCCGGTTGGCCAATCCCAGCTCGTAGCTCGGCGTCGCGAACATCCCGATCGCGGATACGGCCATGTACAGAATGACCTCATTGACGAATAGTCCGGTCTTGACCGCAATGTCCCCGATCAAGATCGCTGAGAGCAGCGTCATCGCAGTGACGAGCGGCGCAGGCGTATGAACGGCGGCAAGCCGCAGCAGATCGACGCCGATCTCGGCGATGACGAACTGGAGAATAATCGGGATCTCACCCGCTTTATCGGTTCCGACGAACCACAGCCAATCGGGACGGAGGTCGGGATTCGCGTTGAACAGAAACCACAGCGGCATCAGGACGAGCGAAGCGATAATGCCCAAGTACCGCACCCACCTCATGTAGGAGCCCATGAACGGATTTTGGCGATTCTCTTCCGCATGCTGCACCAGGTCGAAGTAAGTGGTCGGAAGCAAAATCGCGCTAGGCGACGTGTCGACGAGGACGGTTACGCTGCCGTCGAGCAGCTGCGCCGCGACGACGTCCGGCCGCTCCGTATAACGCACCAGGGGGAACGGACTCCAACTGCTGCTCACCGTCATCTCCTCCAGCTGTTTGTCGGCGAGCGGGAGACCGTCGATATCGATCGCACGGATTTTGTCCCGGATCGACTCCACCAGTTCCGTGTTCGCGATATCGTCGATGTACCCTATGCAGACGTCGGTCTGGGTACGGCGTCCCACCTTCATGACCTCGAAGCGCAAATTCGGGTCGCGAAGCCGGCGCCGGACGAGCGCGACGTTCGTCAGCAGTGTCTCGGTGAAGCCGTCCTGGCTGCCTCTGACGACCTTCTCCAGCGAAGGCTGCTCCAGACCCCGAGACGGAAACGACTTCGCGTCGATCAACAGGGCGGCTGGCTGCCCATCCACATAGAACGCCGTGTTGCCCATCAGAACCTCGTCGATCATCTGTGGGAACGATTCCGTCATCTTGATCTGGACGGCGGGCACATAACGTTCGAGAAAAGCTTGCAGCGCATCGGAATCGAACGAGCTGTCGGGATCGAGATAGGTCAGTCTTTTGATAATCTCCGTCAGCGACGCGTCCTTCGCGAACACGCTGAGGAACAGCATCGCCACCTTCCTGCCGCCGAACGTCATCTCGCGCACTTGAACTTCGAAGCTCTTGTCCAGACCGATCGTCTCGGTCAGCAGCTCTTTCCACCGCTCAAGATCGGAGGGAATGCGCTCCTGGGACTTGCGGGCCGTCTCCGAAGCCGAGGGCATCGACTCCTCCTCCCGATCTTGCGAGTCTTCTTCGTCTCTCCGACCCGACCTTCGTCCCGACGGACCTCTATTGTCCTCGTGTCGCCCGCTCTCTTCGCCCAATTCCTTCGGGAATTTCATCGGACGGCCCGCATTCTTCAAATCCATGCTTCCGTGCTCGGTCGTTTCCATCATGTTCACACTCCTTAAGGCTGCAGCCACAGCCAATCGACGAGGGATCCCGTCACCTTGCCGAATACCAAGGCCATCAGCAGCGGCAGTAAGTAGGGTTTAAGCTTTAATCTCTTAGAGACGATAGGGATGACGTTCAGCACTTCCGTTAATGCCGCCGCGAACATGCCGACGAACAGCCCCTGAAACGCCGCCGGAATGAGCAGGAAGCGAGCCGACAGCCGGAACGTCCAGTCGAACAGATCGGCGCATATCCAGTACTGCGATCCGATCAGGATGGCGGATTCGAATACGGGAGACCGGCGATACGCCCTTGTCAATTGTACCAGCCTGGGGATCAGATCGAGCACGATCAGCAGCGCCACGAAGGCGCTCCCGACGGCAAATCCGCCCGCCAGGCTCACGACGCCGAGCAGCAAGCCTCGCAGCGCTTCAGCCGCCATCTCTTCCCGTTCTGTCCTCGTGTTTTTTGCGATATTCCTCGGTAATGACGTAATGGTTCACATTTTCCTGATACATGAACATCTCCACCTCCAGCGGATTAGGCTCGTCGTTCAGCCGCTTGCGCAAGAGCCGGTTGAAAAACAGCAGCATGCCCATTCCGACTCCGATCGAATACGGAATTTGAAACAGCCACGGATGCTTGCTCCCCTTCCCGGTGATCAGCTCGGTTATCCGTAGCTGCACCGCGGGCATATTGACGTCGGCATGGAAATTCATCATCGCCATCCCGGACCCGAAGAATAGCAGGAGCCAGGCGAGCACGAGCACGACTTTGCGCGGTTTGACTTCCCCGGCAGGCGATATTTCCAGCAGCACGTGCGGCTCTCCGAACGTCTCGATGACCATGCCCGGTTCCGCTTCGCGAATGGCTTTGACCACTTGCAGCATGTCGATCAGCACCAGATTACCGTCGGCGGCGGTCACTTCGTGGAGCGGAAGCTTCTCCAGCCGCTTCTGCAGCGCCGTCTCCGTCACCAGTCTCGCGACGTCTCCCAGGTAGACGACCGCTCCCGGCCGAACAACGGCTCGCCTTCGCATGCGGACGTAGACGACTGTGGAATCCTCTTCGGAACGGCCCATGCTACCCCCTCCCCATTCGGCATTTCGCTTAGTATGGAATGGAAGCGGTCATCGTAACCGCGAATTGGGAAAAAAAGAGGAGGCGGCCGCCGGTTTCCCGGCAGTCCGCCTCCCTCGATCGCGCCTTACAGGCTTAGGCCTACTGCGCGATCTGGTCCTTGATATTTTGCAGGATCTTCTTCTCCAGCCGGCTCACTTGAACCTGCGAGATGCCCAGCCGGCCGGCCACCTCGGACTGCGTCTGATCGCGGAAGTACCGCAAATAGATGATCAGCCTCTCCCTGTCGCTCAGTCCCTGGATCGCCTCCGTCAGCGCCAGCTTGTCGAACCAACGCTCCTGCGACTCGTCGGCGATCTGGTCCATGAGCGTAATCGGGTCGCCGTCGTTCTCGAACACCGTCTCGTGAATGGACGTCGGCGGCTTGTTCGCTTCTTGGGCGAACACGATTTCTTCCGGCGTCACGCCGAGCTCCTCGGCCACTTCGCCGATCGTCGGCGCGCGGCCGAGCCGCTTGGACAGCTCGTCCTTCGTCTTGCGGACGCGGTTGGCCATTTCCTTCAGAGATCGGCTCACCTTCAGCGTGCCGTCGTCCCTGAGGAATCTCTGGATTTCCCCGATGATCATCGGAACGGCGTAAGTCGAAAATTTCACGTCGTAAGAGAGATCGAACTTGTCCACCGACTTCAGCAAGCCGATGCAGCCGATCTGGAACAGGTCGTCGCTGTCGTAGCCGCGATTGGCGAACCGCTGGACGACGGACCATACCAGGCGAATATTGCTATTAACGAGCGTGTCTCGCGCGGTCGTATCCCCGGATTGACTAAGCGCGATGAGGCGCTTCACTTCGCTGTCATCCAAGTATGCCGGCGGAGACGATCGTTTCCATTCTGCTTCCATGCCTCCAACCCCTGCCGCACGGTTTTTAGTTAAACAACGCTTTTTTCGACTCGATCCGTTTTTTCATCCGAAGAGATGTGCCCCCTGCTTCCGAACTGACGACGTCGAATTCGTCCATGAAATTTTCCATGATCGTGAAGCCCATTCCCGAACGCTCCAGCTCCGGACGGGAGGTGTACAGCGGCTGTCTGGCCAAGTCCAGATCTTCGATCCCTCTGCCCTGGTCGCTTACGGACAGGCTGATCGTATCTCCGTCGATTTCCGCTTCCACGGTGACGATGCCGTCCGTTCTTCCGTCGTATCCGTGAATAATCGCGTTGGTGACCGCCTCGGATACGACCGTCTTAATCTCGTCCAGCTGCTCCAGCGTAGGATCGAGCTGGGAGACGAACGCGGCGACGGAGACTCTGGCGAACGACTCGTTCTCGGAACGGCTTGCGAATGAGAGCTTCATATGGTTATGTCCGCTCATGATACGACCTCCAGACCGGCGACTGCCGAACGCTCCGAATCGTAGAACGATAAAATCTTGAACAGCCCTGACAGTTCGAACAACCTCTTGACGCTCGGCTGCGTGTCGCACACGACCATTTTGCCGCCGCGGCCCTTGATGAGCTTGTAGCGCCCGAGAATGACGCCGAGTCCCGAGCTGTCCATGAATTGTAAATCTTTCAGACTAAGAACGACGTGATCGCATCGGCCGCGCAGGATCGCGTCCTCCATCTTGAAACGGACAATGTCCGCGGTATGATGGTCCAGTTCCCCTCTCAGGCGGACGATCAAAACGTTGCGTTGCTGCTCCAGCTCGACCTGTAAGCTCATCTTCATTTCCCCTTCCCCATATCCTGCTTGCTCGTCACCAATTCTACGAAACGCTCTCCCATTCCTGCCCTCCGACAAAACTAGAAGCTGGCCCTCCCGATTCGACAAAACGCGCGAAAGAGGCGGCGACGTTCTGTTCGTCGTGCCGCCTTATCGCCGAATTAATCAGAATCCGAGAAGAACAAGTGTCCAGTTGTGCGGCGCAGCAGCGACCACCAGCCCGCTCGTTCGACCGCTACCGGCGATTCTACCGGAAACTCGGTCAGAACGTCGTTGCCGCGGTAGACGATCAGCTTGCCGATCGGCTGACCGATCTCGACCGGCGCCTTGACGTTAGGTTCCAGCACAAGCTCATGGCGTATACCCTTGCCCGCGTCGCCCTTCTTCAAGAGGACGCTGTACGAATGCTTGGCCGTCAGCGGAATTTTGGCGACTTTGCCCTTCTCCACCGGCAGCGTTCCGATCGGGTCGCCCTTCTTGTAGATCGGGACGTTCGTATATTGAGCGAACGCATAATCGAACAGATGCGATACTTCCGCGTTGCGCGTCTTCGTGTTCGGCTCGCCCATCACGACGGCGATCAGACGCAGGTTGTCCCGGCGCGCCGTCGCCGACAAGCAGAACTTCGCTTCGCTCGTAAAGCCGGTCTTCAAGCCGTCGGCTCCGCTGTAGAAGCGAACGAGCTTGTTCGTATTCACGAGCCAGAACGGCTTGGGGCTGCCCTTGCGCAAGTAATCCTGGTACAGTCCTGTGTATTTCGTAATGCTTTCGTATTTCAGCAGCTCCCGCGACATGATGGCGATGTCGCGCGCGGAGGATTCGTGACCGTCCGCGGGCAGCCCGTTGCAGTTGACGAACTTCGTGTTGGCCATGCCAAGCTCGGCCGCCTTCTCGTTCATCATCGCAACGAACTGCTGCTCGCTTCCGCCCAGCTTCTCGGCGAGCGCCACGGAAGCGTCATTGCCGGAAGCGAGGGCAACGCCCTTAAGCATATCCTCGACGGTCATCTCTTCCCCGGGCTCCAGGAAGATCTGGGAGCCGCCCATTGACGAGGCGTATTCGCTCGCCGTTACCTTGTCGGTCAGCTTCAGCCGGCCTTCGTCGATCGCTTCCATCACGAGCAGCATCGTCATGATTTTCGTGATGCTGGCGGGAGGCAGAGCCAATGTGCTGTTCTTCTCATAGATGATCGTCCCGCTGTCCGCATCCATCAGAATCGCGGACTTAGCGTTGGAGGCCAAATCGGTTGCCGGCTGCTTAACCGCCGGCTCCTTGGCGTAGGCCGCAGACGGCGCGATCAGGGCAGCCGTCAACAGCCCGGCAAGCAGCCAGGCGTAAGGACGTTTGTCGGATGGTTTTCGTGTCTCTTTGCAAGCCAAAAGTGGCTCCCCCTCCTGAAGGCCGAGTGTCGGCCAATGATTTCTTCCCATTAGTCTGTCCTATGGGATGAAATATATTCCATCGGAGTGACCGTCCTGGATTAAGAATTAACTAAACTGGATTTTTTCCATAAAAAAATGGAAATACCACCAAGAAGAGCATCTCTACTCTTGGCGGTATTCCCAAATTCTATCAGTTTCGACCGTTGGGTCAAAGCATAGTAAGAACAATCTGCTCCCCGGAACGAGTTATAGTGTAGATGCCATCCTTCATATCTACCCCGTAATGCTTGTTCAGAAGCCGATTCCCGTCCGAATCGCTTTCCACGACGACCAGGTAATCGTAACCGCTCAACAGGTTGTCCATATTGTCCTCGTAGAACAAACAAATCCCGTCCACGTGCGAAGCGTACAAGAAGTACCTCCCAATATACTGCATATAAAAGTTCGTCACCTGCTGATCGGCATCGGAGGCGTAGAAAAGATATTTGCTGTTGTCCTCTTTGCCGTCGGCATACCACCGATCTCCGGTAATCGTCTGGATTTTGTGCGGAAGCGTCGTCTCGTAGCTGCTCGAGATGGATTGGATGCCGTTGTATTCCGATAACAACAAGGTGACCGCAACAGCCATGCAAGCCCAGATCCCTTTCTGATAAAAACCTTTCGTCTGCACGCTCTTGAACGCTCGCGAGTCGGGCACTTCGCCGATTTTATAATGAAATGAACGTTCCAGGTCTACTGTAGCGCACAGCACCAAGCCGCCGACAAAGAGGACCACGATACTCGAAGCGTAACGTTCAAATCCGGCCAGCCAAATGGCCTCGTCCAGCGGCATGGAGTAGAGGTATAGCCCCAGAATGCCTGCGTAGTACGACAACAGTACGAAATTAAGCGCAATCAGCGCTTTCCATAAGCGCCATTTCTTCTTCAGCACGACGGCCGCAATAATGGAAGCCGCGATCGCTGAAATCTCGAATGCGACAATCCCCATTGCGGGCCTTGTCGTAAGATCCATGCTGGACTTCAGAAATAGAGAAATAATTTCGTTCATTTGCTCCGGAGTTTTCCCCTGATCCACACTTTGAAGACCGGAGGCAGCGACGTCGAATTTGTTCTCTATTCCTTGAAAGACGGTCGCCATGCGCCAGCTCCAGCCCAAGTAAGGAAGCAATGCGGCGCAAATAAGCCCGACGACGGCAAGCGCATTTTTCCAGAAAGGCTTGCGACTATGAGTCAGCCAAGTATACGTCAAGTAGAGAAAGCCGATCGCCGCAAAAATGATGCCGGTGCTTTTCATGATCGTCAGCAATCCGGCGAGCGGAAGTATCGCTATGCAGGCTCGGAAAATATCGTTGCGATATTTATAGACCATCGTAAAGATGGCAAGCGTATAAATCGGGAGCAAAAAGTCTACCAACAGATTGGTGATGCGAATCGTAATATTGAAAAACGAGAGCGCGGAAAGTCCCAAACCGAGAAAAGCGTACAAGAGGAAGCGTTTCTTTTCGGAAACCAAGCCAAACATGGCATAGAAGCAGGAAAAGATGAGCAGTCCCTGCGCGAACAGCATCATGGACTGGGAATGCCCCGCGAAACGGCAAACATAATAGAGAAAAGACGAGACGCCAAGCGGGTAATTCTTAAAATCAATGAGATCGGAAGCGGCCGTCGGGAAGGCATCCGCACTTAACATCACCTTCAAAACAATCGCCCAATGGGAAAAGTTATCGTAATGTGTCAGCTTGCTCTGGAAAAGCATAAGAAGAAAAATGAAGCTGCCCGCCAAAAAGGAAAATTGGAAGATGGAAAAGGAAATCCGAAATTTCGCCTCTTGTCGGAGCCACATAATTACGACCGTGGCAAATGCCAGTAGCCCTAGAATCAGAATGACAAGACTGACGGAAAAAAGCTGTCCCGCCAAGCCGCCGAAATTGACCAAGCAGGCAATAGACGAGAAGACGAATACCGGGATAAATTCCCATTGTAAAGAAACTGTTTTTCGAACGAGCAGCATGTAACCCAAACAGGACAATGCCAGCAAGGCTCCCGTTAATATTAGATACATAGCCAGCAACTCTCTCCTATTTCACTTTATGCGGAACTCTCGGAATTCGATTGCATCAAGTCATTCAGCATCTGATCGACCAGGCCGCGCTCTACTATTTCGTCAATATTGACGATTGAGAGAAGCAACTCGTGACGACGGGCTCTCGTTTTTTTCGCATGCTCCAAAATGACCTCAATATTGCTTTTCGTATAAAAAGTAACCCGGGTTCCGGTCATCGTATCGCCCTCGAAGTCGGAGACGGAGAAGAAAAGGTAATTAAAGCTGCGCAGCGTACAGCTGTCTCCGTTAGTAAAGACGATCGGACACTGAAGCGGAATCCGCGGCATCTTTCTCTGATGCGGGGATGGCTGGACGATGCGCTTCTTCACATTGCGAATCATGTCGTCATAGGCCGTATCCCAAAGATTCATCTGCTCGGGTAAGGAGTGCTTCCGGTCGTAAACGATTTGCATGTATTGGCGTTTGTCCGTCTCGCTGACCGGCTGAACTTTTGCCGAATAGTTCCAGCCCTCTCCGTCCCTTTTCACATAGACGATCGTTCCCTCCAGATTCGCTTCGTAGCGCTTGGTCTTTACGACCAAAGAGATCGTGGATTGCGGGGGCAAGTAAATGGAAAAAGCAACATACAAGGCTATGCCATGCTCCGATACGTCTACGGTACGGGCCTGGTAACGAAGCTTCCTGGCTTTGTCGAGGATCGTCACCTCCTCTTGGGCCCGAATTCGCTCTGTCTCGCGATAGGCACGCCGGCCGATCATGAAGAACAGGGCGTAGCACAAAGCGACCATATTATGAACCAGCCAGAAAATGATAATGCTGCTGTAGAAGAGAGCCAGGCCGTATTTGCCGTGTACGAACCGAAGCAAGGCCGCGATCGAGAGAAGGAGAAGGAAAATATGCGGAAGGGCATACACCGCGGAAGACATCCATTTTCGACCGGCGTTTTTGTTCTTGCTCGTAACTTTGAATTTTCTCTCATGAATGTGCAAGGTTTCAAGGAAGACCGGCACGATCAGATACGGCATAAAAATCGTATCGATGACTTGACTCCAGCGCTGATTGCGAATATTGCTGGACAGGTAGCGCATCGACAAGCTGTAGCAAAAATAGGACGGAAGCCAAAAAATAAAAATGTGCCAAAAGCTGGTGCTTACGATTTGGAAATCGAACAGTGCAAATAGAATAGGAGCCAAAATGAAAATCAACCGGTTAAAAAAGGACCACCAGTACAAAAAGCTGCTCAAGTAGGTGACTCTTGTCCAGAAAGGGAGCTTTTTGGAGAAGATCGCCCGGGTATTCTGCAAACTCTGCAAAATGCCTCTCGCCCAGCGAATACGCTGCTTGATCATGCTCTTAATCGTTGTCGTCGTCAGTCCGGCGGCCTGAACTTCCTGCGTTGCATAAGTAATATAGCCCGCTTGTTGCAGGCGGATGCTCGTTTCGAAATCTTCAGTGATCGTTTTCAGCGGAAACCCGTTGATATCCTCCATTGCTTTCCGGGAAATAACCGTGTTGCTCCCGGTGTAAGCGACCGCGTTGGAGGCATTGCGCAAAATGTTGACTTCTCTCGAGAAGAAATCTTGCTCGTTCGGAATTTCTCGTTCCGCGTACAGATTAAATTGAAATAAATCCGGATTATAGAAGCTTTGAGGAGTTTGAACCAGTCCAAGCTTGAATGTATCGTCCAATTCATCCTCTCTGCGCAGCCGCCATTCTCCGTTTTCCTTTATAAACTTGGAGAGCAGGAAATACGGAACGGTTTTCATCAAAAACGTGTGCTTCGGAATCATGTCGGCATCAAAGGTTGCGATGAGCGGGGAGGAGGTTTTGCTCAGCGCGTTGTTTAAGTTGCCGGATTTAGCCTCCTTGTTGCCCGGAAAGCCGAGGTACCCGACGCCAAACTGTCTGGCCAGTTCCTCAACCTCGGGTCTTCCTCCGTCGTCGCACAAGTAAATATGAACTTTTCGTTTGTCGGGATAATCCATAAACGTACAGGCGTTAACGGTTTTATACAACAGCTCCACCGGCTCATTGTGCGTGGCGATGAACACGTCCACATCCGGGTAATGCTCCGGCGGAACGGTCGGGAGGTCGAGTTGCGTACGTTTCTTTTGCATCTTCTGAAAAAACAATTCGAACGTAGTCAACACCGTAATCGTTTCAGCCGCAATCAGGAGAATGCCGAAAATCATGTTCAATACGCCTTGATTCCATGGCAGCGTAAAAATCATGCGCCATAGCAAATAAACGGACATCAGGATCATCGTGACGACAAACAGAACATTTTGCCGTTTTTCATTTTGCACTACAGTTGCTGCCTCCTTGCCGCAAAAACCCACCGCCGCTGCGCCTGATAACTCAGCAGGAACAACAAGGCATCGCAGATGAGCTTCGCTATTTTCTCGCTCATGAAGAACACCGTATGAATTATATATACCCCGGTACTCGAAAGTAGGATCACTAACGCGCAAAGCGTCAAATAGCGCCACAAACTCCCCCGGCTATCCTTCTTGCGGAAAACAAAATGCGTGTTCAGCAAATAGTTGACCATAATCGAAACGATTCTTGCGATCACGGTCGCCAGCAGAATTCTCAAGTAGTCCTGCTGACCCAGCATCGGCCGCAATAAATCGATTAATAGCCATGCGATTCCCAGATCGACTACAGCGCCTGTAAGGGAAGAGGAGATAAATTTTGCGAAATTGGAGAACAGAACCCCCATGACCCGGGCGCTGTCCCGTACCGCTTTAAAATGCGTCCCCGCATTTCCGTTTTCATAAATCACTTGAATCGGAAGAGTAGCGATCGGTATGCCGGACTGGATACAGGAGATGAGCATCTGCAGCTCGTATTCGAACCGTGAGCCTCTGACGCCCTGCATTAACGCGAGCAGCCGAGGCCCGAAGGCGCGAAGTCCGGTCTGGGTATCCGACAGCCGTTTGCCGTACAGCGCGGCAAACATAAAGGAGGTAATCCGGTTTCCAAGCAAAGACTTCGGCGGTATTCCACCTGCGCCAAAGTCTCTGACCCCTAGAACGAGCGCTTCAGGATGGCGCATCGCTTCCTCCGCAAGGCGATATACATCTTCAGCGGCATGCTGCCCGTCCGAATCCGCGGTTACAACGCAGGAAACGTTGTCGAACTGCTGATCTATGTACTGGAATCCGGTCTTGAGGGCAGCGCCCTTCCCCAGATTTTCCGCATGCCGGAGCACGACGCAGCCGTTCTCGCCCAGTTTCCTGAAAAGAGGCTGGTACTTCTCGCCCGAGCCGTCGTCCACGATGACAATATTAAGCAGAAAATATTCTTTCAATTGCTCCACATAAGACAACAACTTCTCATCCGGCTCAAGCGAAGGAATAAGGATAATAGTTTCGCCCTTTTGTTTCCCCATAATCACCACACCAAATCATTGCAAATTATGAAATCGCTCAAACATCGTACAACATATAAATCCACATTTAATTTCATGAAAAACAGATCAAAAGACCTGTAATTTTACAAATATATAATTCTATTTAACTATTTCATTTTCGATTGATTTCAAGTGTAACATTATCAGACTGAACAATAAATAAACATTTCGCACAACATCCAGTATTTTTCGACGAAAAATTCTGGAGAGTCTTCTGAAGGTGAAGATGATTTCCCATTGGTTTTAGTGTCGTTTTATAACAACAAAAAGAACGTGCTTCAAGAGAAACACGTTCTAACTTTAACTTGTTTGTCACTAGTCTATTTCAGTTTGTAAGTCAACATTTCCCCTTTTGTTGGGAGCTTATCAGCTTTATTATCGTTGAGAAGAATTCCAAGATTTACACTCTGTCCCGCACTAACCTTTAAATCCGCTAGCGGGATCGCCAATTCAACTACAGATGAACTAGATACGTACAACTTGTCTTGCGACAATTTCACGGGACTGAATGACCAATTCCCGCCATTTCCTGAATAGCTGTACCATTTACCCGACTCCAATAAATAGTCGATGCCCGCGGTTGTCCATCGGGAGGTTTGAAAGCCAGTCTTCTCGTTCGCATCCGAATTAAAATAAACCTGCAGCTTATTGTTTAGCTTCGTTCCTTCTATGAGCATATAAAGGTACTCGGCATCATTCAAGATTTTGACCGATTTCACATTGCTGCTGCTGGATGCGGCTGGTGCAATTTGACTCCATTCATTCCCTTGGCCGTCTACAACAACTAATGAAGGTGTCGGCGTTGGCGTCGGTTCAGGCATCGGCAAAGCTCCGTTAACAGGCACAGATGCCATACTATTGTTAACCGGCAGCTTGTCTGCGGCAGAATCCTTCCATGCAAAACCAATTTTTACAGTATCCTTGACTCCGCCCAGATCCGTTAACGGAATCGCATATTCGACCACCGTCGCATTCGCCGCATGCTGCTTCAGGCTTCTATAGGAGACGATCTTGGACCAGTTCCAATCTCTTCCCCCTGTACCGCTGTACTTATACAATGTATCATTTTCGATCAAATACTCTGAAGGGTTCCCTATCCAATATGGGGCATCAAAAGCCTTTTCGCCCGTACCCAGACTTATGAACAGTTGGCCCTTTTCATTGAGCAGGTTACCGGTTACCAGCACGTACAGCCAGTTGTTCTGAATGAATGCTTTCATGCTTCTTGCATTAGAGCTGCCGGTACTTAGTTCTGGAACCTGACCCCAATCCTCGCTTACTCCATCAATGAGGATCCCGGATGGCGAAACCGGCGGTTCAGTCGAAGGATTTCCGGTATTGATTGGCGGATCAGTAGGTTGCGGTTCTTCTGTTGGCGTCGGCTTCGTCGGTATAGGTTCCGTCGGCACCTCGGGAATAACCATCGCCCCAAACTCCGCAGCTCCAATATCGATGCTGCCGCCCGTTATCCTCGGCTGACTGTAATAATCTAACGACATATTGCCGCTATATTGCAGCGATCCTTTATCTATAGCCAATGAATGTTCCGACAGACGGAAATTATGATTGCCGATATCTACGAACGCCGGATCGGCAAAAATCGAGTTTTGATCAAAACCTGTTGCCCACTTGAAATCATCCCATGTTTTATACGATACGCCGTCATATCGCCAGCTTACGGAGTTTAGCTCGTCTGTGCGGTAATACAAGTTGTTATCAATAACATTCCCGCCGCCATTCGTTCCGGATTTTCTGATAAAGGACTTTTGGGGGAACGTGTAAAATATGTTATTCGCGAATATATTGTTAAAATTATAATTTTGCAGCGTCACTTCGCCATAGCCTTGATTCAATCCGTCGTTTAGATACAACGTATTGTTAACGATTAAATTGTTGGACGCCCCTCCATTGCTAGTGCCCGAACCGCCCATAATTAGTCCTGCGCCATGATTATGATGTAAATAATTATTCCTTAATATAATGTTGCTGGTTGCTTGTCCATTCTGTTCGCTGGCCAATTCAACACCGAAATTGCTATTGTACACTTCGTTGTTCTCAACGATGATATTGGTTCCGCCGTCTACATAGATCCCTCCCGCGCTTCGGCTTCCCGAGCCATAGGCAGGATTTGTTGAGCTATCGATATTATAAACCGTATTATAGGCTACAACCCCATTGCGAGCCTGATCCTGACAAGAGCTTGGGCATGTATTGTAGTAGCCGGCAATATCGATGCCAATATTATTATTATCATGAACAAGGTTATGATCGACACTGAAATTCTGCACGTTGCCGACGACAGTTAACGATTCGCTGGAACCGTTAATCAGGTGATGGATTTCATTGCCGCTTATTTTGATATCCGTGATCGGAATGACAGAGTCCCCGTATACGACCAACCCGTGCGCATTTCCCCTGCTGGACCGGTTTTCGATATGATGGATATCATTGTTCAAAATATGAATATTCGAACCGCCGCCCTGAATCTTCACGCCTGCCGGATACTCGGAAGAACTTGCAGAAGTCAGTCCGCGAATCTCGAAACCTTGAACAACAATATAGTTGGCCGATCTAATGCTAATCAAGGAACTTTTACCGCTCGCAATCGTCAAGTTCCTTCCTTCGATTACGGGTTTCTCGCCCGGATAGGCCTGGAACGTAATATACCCCGCATCAGCCGATCCGGAGCTTCTTATCGTAACGAATTCTTCGTATATTCCGCCTCTTACCAGTACCGTGTCTCCTGGCAATAGCGAGTCGACTGCCTTCTGGATCGTTCGCCACGGAGCTTCAATCGTTCCCGGATTGACGTCGTCGCCTTCCGTGCTTACATAATAAACGGCTCCTGAAGAGTTATTGGAATAAGCCGTTCTCGGAACAGCATAAGAGAATAAAATCATCATGACCAGCAACAAAGCAAATGCGATCTTTACTCGTCCCAACATTAGTTCGTGCCTGTTTGGTATTTTCATGACCAATCACTTCCTTCCTGTAATATCATCGGATGAACCGTAATTCTTTGGAAATGAAAAGCCTCCAAGAGTACCTGCAGTGTAGCACAGTTCCATTGGGAGTAACAGGTGTAATCATCTAATATTAGTAAAATTGGTTTCGCTTGCATAAACATAGAAAGACACAGCCGGAGACCCGAACTGTGTCAAGAAAACGTAATGAAAACAAGATCTCATCTTGTTTTCATTGCTTCTTTTCGTTCGGCAACTGGCTACCATAGGCATTAGCCCTTAGGTCCTGTAGTTTTGCGTCGCTGTCTTTCGACAGTTTTGCCCTTATCGCGAGAATGAGAGACGGCTTCCGACTCCCTCTGACAAACCCTTAGCTTTCATTATCCATACTTCGGGTCAATGTGCAAGAGAATGTGACATCCATTCACAAATTTATCTTCTAACGAGCTAATAATCTTTCTTATTGCGCATAATCTCCTGTGTAATTCACAAGTGAAACCACATTTCCCGCTATATGATTCTTCCTCTCTTTTTTGTGCTAATATTTGAGATATGGAGATAGGGAGAGGGCGCTATGAACTTAAAAAACAAATCTTGGCTTCTACTAGCCGCTTTTATGGTCCTGGCCGGAGCGATCTGGTTTTCAGCAGGACATAAGCAGGAAGAGGCCACCCCGGGTTGGCCTGTAGAGACGGACGGGCCTGTCGGAATTACGGGCGATATCCCGCAAGCCATCGTCACGACATTCAGAGGGGATCCGCGGACCAGCCGGGCATTTACTTGGCATTCGGAGACGCCTAACATGCAGGCTGATCTGCAGGTCGTGAAGGGGACGAATGCGGCAGATTTCCAGGATCAATCGAAGCTCCTGGAATTTCGGGGCGAAGCTTCGGAGCTGACGTTAAGCAATGGAAAGGTTAAAGGGGTATATAAAGCGGAAGCGACCGGGCTGAAGGCAGAAGAAAGCTACCTGTACAGAGTAGGCGATGGAAAAAAGGCACGGTGGAGCGAGCCGGCGGCATTTAGGACGGCGCCAAATCGCATTGAAAACTTCGGTTTTATCAATGTTGCGGATTCTCAAGGGGTAAACGAGCAGGATTTTGAACTATGGCGAAATACGCTGGAAAAAGCGTTCGAGCGATTTCCGGAAGCCCGATTTTTGATCCATAACGGAGATCTAACGGAACATCCCGAGGACGACGCGGCATGGAATCATTTGCTGAACAAAGCGCGTCCATGGACGGCGAGCGTTCCTTTCATGCCGGTAACGGGCAATCACGATCAGGTAGGTCGGCAAGCCTCTGCCTTCGGCTCTCATTTTCATTTGCCGAATAACGGTGCCGCAAGCTTGCAGCCAGGGACAAGCTATACCTTTGATTATGGTCCCGTCCATTTTGTGATGTTAAATACGGAAGGAAAGTTTAAGGAGCAGGCGGTTTGGCTCAAGCGGGATTTGGAGGCTAACCGTCAGCCCTGGGTCGTCGTCTCCATTCATCGTCCTGCTTATGGCGGGAATCAGGATCAGAAGGTGATCAAGCACTGGGTGCCTCTGTTTGACGAATACGATGTCGACCTTGTGCTGCAGGGGCACAATCATGAATTCTCCCGATCCTACCCGCTCAAAGACGGAGAAATTGCATTATCGGGCGGAACGGTGTATGTAACGACGAATGCCTCCGGACAGAAGTTTAACAAGAAAAAAGAGGATCGATTCTACCACAAGAAGCACCTGCAAAACTGGAAACAGATGTATGCGGGCATCGAAGTGTCTGCCGATAAGCTGATCTATAGGGCTTATACCGTTGATGGCGAGCTGGTGGATGAATTTGAGCTTGAACGCAAGGAAGGTCGGAAGCGCTAAACTGACGAAGCATAGATAGGCCGGCGCACCCCCAAGAAGGGCTGTCTCCATGAGTAGGGGCGTACAAGATAATCGATGAATAATAAAGGCATCTATCTCCTGGCAGCAGTGCAAGGAGATAGATGCCCATCGCATTCACCCATCGATATCGGTACGACTCTGTTTACTATGAGACAAGCCCTTTCTGAGCTTAGATGCTTCGCGTCTATTGTGCGTAATCTCCCGTGTAGTTCACCAAGGACGCATCGCTTACGCCCGACATCTCGATAATGGTTTGCAGAAAAGAAGTATTGTCGTCGACAAGCTTGATTTCGTAAGTGACTTCCGTATAATTCTTGCGTACATTTTTCGATTTGAGCTTCCCGTTGAGCTTTTTCATTTCCGTTCTCAAAGCAGCAGTGGCTTCGTCGGTATGGCGAATGATCAGGAGGAATGCTTGCTCTCGGATCTTTCTCTTGCTGAGCCAAACGATGACAAGGCCGATTAATAAGGAGCCGCCAAGCGCAATCGGATAGACTTTGGCTCCTGTGGCAATTCCGGCGGATAACGCCCAGAACATGTAGACGACATCCAGCGGATCCTTTACCGCAGTACGGAAACGAACGATACTGAGCGCGCCGACCATTCCCAGCGACAAGACAATATTCGTGCTGATCGTCATAATGACAAGCGTCGTAATCATGGTGATCAGGACGAACGACACATTGTAGTTGTAGCTGTATACGACGCCGCGAAACGTTTTTCGATAGATGGCGTAAATAAACATCCCAATTGCGAAGGAAATCGCCAAGCTGATGCTTGCCTCATAATAGGAAACTGTCTGGAAGCTCTCCAGTGTCAATACGCTCTTCTTAATTATGTCCTCAAAATTCATAACGGTCCTCCAACCTGTTCTCTAACAGCCTCATTGTGTATGCAGCAGCATGAGTTTCTCTCTGCACAGGACATACTTTGAAATCGTAGATCGTAGATGATACGCCGGCGTAATCAGTTCTCTGACGACATTAGGCAGCACATCGTCGAACTTAACCTCCATGATGGTGACGCCAGGCATGCTAATCTCGGAAAACAACAGCTCGGGGTGAAATAGATCTTGCTGGTTAGCGGCTACCGCAAGACGCTTATCAAAAGTGATTCGAACATTCCCGTGCGGATAGATGAACGCTTCCCGCCAATAATCGACGATAACCGTCGGCCTATATCCGCCGGCCGTCATGGCGGCGTAGAAATCGTGCGCTAACGGATCCCCGTCTGCGTACAAGCTTTCATAATTTCCATGCAGAATTTGATCATACTGCTCTCTGGATATGCGAATCGATTCCTTCGCGACGTATTCCCCCAACTTGCTTTTCCGTTCCAACGCGATGTGATTGTCCGAGCCGTTATAAATGCGGATTCGGAACTTTTGCCTACTGAAGATGCCATCGTTTTTCGTTTCCAGCGCGGTTTTGCGCGGGTCGTCGAAATACAAGCTGCGAATATTGTAGCCGTCAACATCGACCGAATTCGGATCAAGCGTCATCAGTTGAGATAGCTTCATACGCAATGCCAGATAATCGTGCATATGGATGTAGTATTTCTGCTCCGTGCGTAGCTGCTTCCCTCTCAGCCGCATTCAGTTCACCTCAAAATCCTTTATGCCGTAGTACATTTCGCCTTCCTCATCCGTGTAAATTTCAAAGTTGAACTGCCGATTGCCTTTGCCGTCCACGACATCTACCCGCCAGAAATATCGGCCGGGAGCCAGCTCCGGAATCGAATGCGAGATCTCCCGCAGTTGTTTATTTTCATAGACGACATCCGTGAATTCCTTGTTTTTGGCAATGACCATTTCATAGGTCAGCTCATCGTCTTGCAGATCGAACGATACCCCCCAGTCGAAATAGAGCCGGCCGTCGCGCTGCGTCGCTTCGTTCAAATAGAACGGCTTGGGCTTTTCCAAGTCGTCGTAGTAGCGTTCCAGCCCCCGTTTGGGCGTGTCGATAATCCGTTGTATGTCTTGATCATAAGCGGATAGACGATCGGGCAAATATTGGATGTCCGGCATCCGGCTGACGAATGGCTCGACGATCGCGCGGTATTTGTCGATTTGTGCCTTTACGGTTTCCTCATTAATGTATTGGCTAAGCTCCTCCATTTTTCGGGTTAACTTATTGACATTCTCCTGATTGCGGAAGAATCGGTTATGCAATTCAACTCCCCAGTAATTGCTAAGACCGGTTTGATACGGACGGATAAACTTCATATTTCTTTGAAGCTCCCATCCTCCGTCGTAATCCCATGGAAGAAAATACCACTTGTCGATGTTAAGCGGAGAGTAAAGGAAAAAGTTATTGGCGTCCGTATCCATGTTGTCCATTAAGATATTCATGGCTGTCCATGTCAGAAAGTTGTCAAGATCGAAATACTTTTCCACGGTCTCTTCGATCGGAATGCTGTAATCGTTGACGGCCTCCAGCATGGCGATCAGCTTGTCATGCTCTTCGCGCCCTTTGATTTCCAAAATCTTCTCGAATTTGGCAACATCGTAAGCCTCGTCCGTCGTCGATTTAATCTGGTCGGGATAGCGGTGGAATTCGAAAAATTTGACTTTATAAAAATAGGCGTTCGAATCCAGCATATGAGCTTTCAAAAACCGTTTGTTCGGCTGCTCTACATTCGTGTATAAACCATAGTCGACATAGGGAGCTTGCTTCTCCCCCTGGGTAAGATCTTTCACGTAGAGCCGGACAAACTGCGTCCTCAGGCTTGTCATATCCGGAATGGTTTCCATCAAGTCGAAGCTGAGCTTGTTGCGAAGCCGCGACAGATCGTCAATGTGCTTGTTCAGATTAAGCGTTCGCTGATCCATGTACAGCCCGGTCTCCTCGTAAAGCTTCAGCTTATAGGACTTTTGAACGCGCGACCAGGCAGAGTTGCCGCGCACCGCAATCGACGCATTGGCCGCTGTCGCATCATGTTCGAACATGCCGGGCTTTGGCCCGGATCCGTCCGGCAGCCCTTCCTGCACAATAACTTCAAGCGATTTTCCCGATTCCTTGTCCACCTGACGGTTCAATGCGTACCAGTCGAACGAAGATTGTTCCCCTTTTGCCGGCAGCACGGTAACGTACAGCGCTTTAAGCGAATCATCCTGATCGCGATTATACAACCGTTTATCGTCTTTTAATCTGTAATCGTGATCGACCGTGATCATCTTGGCAGGGCTATCGTTCGCTTCCGTCTGGGAAGAGGCCCCTGAACTGCATGCCGTCGCCAGCAGACACGCGATAAGCATCGTCGCGACGATGCCTGCTTTACCTTTGCCGCGTTTTTGGCGTGCGTTGTTGCTGATCGGCTGCGCGCAGAACGTATAGTAATCGATATTTCGCACCACGTAGAGCAGCCGCGCACTCACGGCCAGCAAAGAGACGAACGAAGCAATGAACATGCCTAGGCCGTCATAATTCAACTGCATCGTTGCAATCGTGCAGCCGATATTGAGCGCCACGAACAACAAGCTTGTCCAAAGCACGCCTTTTCGGTCGTCGAAGTACATCAGAATATGGACGAAGGAGAACAAAATAATAAACAAGTAATAAGCGAGCGCCAGGATGATGAAAAGATCGAGCTGCTGCATCGTAAAGCCGATTTTCGGCAACAACAGCATTCCCGCGCCAAGCGACAGGACCGTAACCACAAGCTGAATTTCCATCAGAAAGCTGATTTCTCGCATCAGCGTTTTTTGCATTTGTTTTTTGGCATTTTGAATATCTTGTATGGTGCCGTCGGCGCTGATGTACAAATAATAGTGGCGAAATTTCTCGAAGAACGACGTTTCGACGGACACGACAAAAGCGACGAGCGTAGGCAGCACGGTCAGGAATGCATAAAAAACAGGAACGTCGTAAAACATGAAGACCCGATAGGCGCCCCCGATCACTTGGCCGTTATCGCTGAACCAGTAGACAAAGTTATGCAAATAGATGCCGGAATAAACTAACATGCCGCTGAAGAACAAGGCGGGATACTTTTTCATATGCAGCAAAAATTCATAGTAGCTGCCGGAATCGGCTTTAGGGAACTTATGGTGCATGTGAAGCCCTGTCAAGAGGCATATGGTCAAAAAGCCAGCATCCAGGCCAATGAAGGCGCCTAAAAGGGTAGAGATCGAGAAGTATTTCATCAGGACCCACGCGACCAGCACGGCGATCCCAGCGCCGCTCAGAAAGCTGCGCGCAATTCGCATATAATCCTTTAACGCGGACAAGTAGACGCCTTGTATCCAAATCATAACGAGAAAAACAAAAAAGAAAAAGGCGCTGAATTTGTAAGCCAGACTTCCGTCTACCCGACTTAAAAAGATCGCGGCCGTTATGGAGGCGATCGGAACGATAAGGCTCAGTACGCCGTAATAGGAGGACATGAGCTTGCTGAATTGTTTGGTGTACAAGCAGTCCGAAACATATCGCGTAACGACGAGGGAGATCCCCGAAGTCATCACGATGGAAAAAATAAAGCAATAGGATACTGTTGCAATGTATAGTTCCCAATCCAGATAGGTTCCCTCATGAATCGACATCAAGCGCTGCAAAATAATGATCAATGACATGCAGAGGATCATAGGACCGACTGTTGTCATGGAGGAATATGCGTAGGCACGCAGATTGTTGAGCAGCCCTTCCTTACGAAAAAGCTTTCGCAGCTCGAATCCGATCCCCGCCATTTGTCCCGCCTCCTAGTTCAGTATATAATTTCCGGTAATTCGCAATGACGTCTTCTTGCCGATAATAGCGGCTAACGCGAGCATAAGCGTTCCGTCCGTACTCTTCTCTCATTTTTTTGCTGCTTGCCAGCTGCAGTACTGCCTGGGCAATTTGCTCGATATGCATAACCGGCACCACTAAGCCCGCGGGCCCGATCCCGTCGTCCAGCCCGTCTAGCAACTCCTTGCAGCTGCCGACATTGGTGGCGACGTACGGCTTGGCGGCAGCCATCCCTTCCAGCATCGCGAGCGGCTGTCCTTCGCTAATGCTCGTCAGCAGCAATATATCCATTTTTCCAATATACTCCATAATATTGACCGCTCCGGTAAAGATAACATCCTTCAGTTGCAGGCTGTCTACCAGCTTGAGGCATTCCTCGTAATATTCCTCGTCCTCTTCGTAAGAGCCCATAATATAAAATACGGCATCCGGTCTTTCTTCTTTCACAAGCATGAAGCTCAGCAGCATCGTTTTAATATCTTTAATCGGCACTACGCGAATAATGGCGCCTAGATAAAGCTGGTCGCCGGGTTTTTGCCGATCCAGCCGATCATATCTTTCGACCTGAACCCCGTTGGGGATAATCTGGATTTTATTCGCGTCGCAGCCCAGTTCAATTTCGATTTCACGATTGCGGTTAAACAAAGTCGTGACATGATCCGCATGCTCATAGGCGCTGCCCGACAGGCGATAGAAGTATTGAATCCACAAATCTTTGAAATACCCTTTCACCCAATCGGCCTTAATAATTTCCTCTTCCCTTTCCCGCGAGTAAATGCCATGCTCGGTCAGGAGAAACGGCATTCCGTACAGTTGCTTGGCAAGAGCGCCGACTACGCCGGCATAACCGGTGGATACGCTGTGATACAGATCGGCTTTCGGAATGTTCTCCCGAATCGTCAGAAACAACGGAAGAATCATCGAACGAACCGTCCAGAACATTTCCGTGAAGGGGACCAGCGGATAGCGCTTCAGGCACAGCGCCTGAAGCACATCGTAGAAATCTTTGCTCTGCAAAAAATCCGACACGCGAGCATATTGCTCCTTGCGCAACAGCGCGAACAGCTCCCGCCATTCCACGGTTCCCGCATCTCCCAGAAGCCGCATCAGGTTGTCGCGGTCGGCGTCCGAGAGATTAAACCGCGTTCCCCATTTCCCTTCCTCTGTTAGATAGGCGTCGAGAAAGGTTTCCTTGACCTCGATCACATTGTCCGGCAGCTTGTATTTGAACTTTCCCTTCTGCGTTCGCTGCGCGGCGATCGTATAAATGATAAATTCATGCTCCTGCATTTGCGTGGCAATCTGATGAATCCAACTGGAGACGCCCCCCGTGACATATGGGTAGGAGCCTTCGGCAATGATGCATATTCTCAAGTCCTCACCTACTTCAGTTCGATATTGAATTGCGCGTTTGTCGCTTCAACCAAATACGTATTTTCATCGATCCGTTGGACGTGACAGTTGGTCAGCTTGCCGATTTTCTTGTCGGAGCGAAGAATAAAGTATTGCCGGGTACGGTAATTTTCAATGTCGACCCCTAATTCCGTATCCGATTGCTTGCGTGTGATCCGGCTGTTCAGCACCGCTGCCACATGCATGGCGGCGTCCCCGGAGGTTTGCGCCTTTAGCCAGGGATAGGTATCGTTGACCCGGTCAAGCAGATGCTCGAAGTCTTGATACAGGTTTTTCCAGCTTTTCTTCTTGCCCCTCCGCACATCCAACAGATCGTCGGGATGAATAAAGTGCGAGAAAAACCCGTGCGCGGTCATCACGCTCGCTTCCAACCAGAGCATATCGGGCGATTCGGCATAACCGGACGTAATGCGCGGCATTTCTACGATTCCGTCGTCGGCAATTTCAAACTCTTGTACGTAGGAGAAGTCTCGCGGATCCTCCTCGTACAGACTCGAAATGACGCGCAAGCTTTCCCAGTTGTCGACCAGAGCCTTCCTGCCCTCTCTGCTCAATACGTTGGAAGGAGGCACATAGCTGACCGTATCGTAGTTCGGAAACGCTTTTTCCAAAAACGCAACGACCGTCTGTACGGAGGCCTCGATATCCTCATAGGATTTCCACGTATGATAATGGTACTCTTTGGCGATATCCTCCCGAAACTGCAAGGGCTGATGATTGTAGCCGTGTATGCCGATTTCGCCGTCGCTCTTCAACACCTCGCGGCCGTAAACGATCAGGTTGGTCAGATCCTCCTGTCTGTAGGCGGGAAGAGGCGCGGCAACCTTATCGTTATAGTCTTGAATCGCAACGGCCGTATATTTCAAATCGTATTTTTTCGCCACCCGAATCATATCCGGCCACCAAATATCCTTGAAGAACGAAGCGATATTGCGTTTATAGTCCGCGTAAATGCCAAGGTCTATCCCCTTGCTGAACGGCGCGGGATAGTCGTCGATGTAGAACAGCTTGGCGTTAAAAATCGGATAAATGTAGTCCTGAATCAGCATGCTGAGCGCGCCGACGATCAGGCCGCGATTCGATTTCGTAAACAAATTGTTTCCATTGTAGACCATTACAGCGCCATCGCCGTATTCATAGCGCCAAATGACCGGTGATAGTTGTCCTTTGGCAAGCAGTTCGCTGTCATGATCCAGTTCGACAGAAAGCGAGTCGTTATAGAAATAATCGTCAACAAATTTCTGGTTCTTTTGTCCGATCAACACGTTCGAAGTAAATTCGATA
The DNA here is from genome assembly GCF_041641335.1 of Cohnella sp. Lineage (NCBI taxonomy): Bacteria > Bacillati > Bacillota > Bacilli > Caryophanales > Paenibacillaceae > Cohnella > Cohnella sp. The sequence continues at coordinate 94,744 of NZ_JBEPYQ010000002.1, forward strand.
TCGTGATTTCCAATGACATACCGGTAATTAACGATTCCGATCTTGCGATAGATGCGGGTGAAAACGGGACCTGGATGATCCATTCTAGCCAGGAAGAGATAGCCGCCTTGGGCGATATACCGCTCGAGTTCATCAATGGCATCCGGCATGGTTTCAATGCTGTTAAGCAGGATGACGGCCTGGCACGATTCGAAGCCGATTTCGTCTACGGCGACATCCTGAATCGTATAAGGCTGCTTGATATAACGATAAACTTCCTTAAAATTGCCGTAATGCTTGGCGCTCAACTCATCTTGGCTGTCATAGACCATACAGTGTGCGCCGAATGCTTGACGATTCGCCATAAGCATATCTACGGGCTCGATCGACTGTTGAAACTCCCGCCACTCCGCCATTGACATTTTATTGTTGTTAGACACATACTTCAGAACGAGATCCGATCGGGCAAGCTGTGAAATAATGCCAAAGCCAAGTATACCGACCAGGATAATATAGACGTTTCTTCTAAATCTGACGTTGTTGTTCATTTGCTTCCCCTTCAGACCAGAACCGCACTGCAGTCAGCCCTGCATTCGACAAGCGAATCGGCGAGTTTTTCAAGCGAATTAGCGTCTGCTCCAGCTTGCGGCTGGAGCGGACAGTAAAATAATATTTCATTAATGAAAGATAGGCTTGCTCGCTTAATGGAAAACATTCGACGTAATGAAGGGCGGTCTGCTCGGCTTCTGCAAAGATGCCCAGTTCAATTTCCGTTTCCAGCTTGGCGGCAAACAGCTGCTCTTCCTTCTCGTGCTGCTTCAAATAATTCGTCATAACGGACAAGTACGTATATTGATATTTTCTTTTCGTCCGCTCGTCGAGAAAACCGCTTCTCACGTAAACCGCCAATACTTCGACATACGCTTTGGCGGTTTCCGCATGATGCGGATCCTGCTCGTAACGCACTTCCAATTCCTGCAAGGAAATCAATAGCTTGCGCTTCATCTCCATAATCGCGCTCACCGCGTAATGCGAGGTTTCCGTATCCTCATTGTTGACCGCGAGCTGCAAAACCTCGATATATTTGATCGTATCCTGTTTCAGCACTTCAATCAGCGCTTGTCGCCGCTCTTGATGGCGGCTGGCCACCAGCGCGTCCTCAATCGGCACGACGTCCAGCTCCCGCTGCTTCTCAACGCCGTGAAATACCCCGATTCGACGAATCGAATGCTCTCGTTCTTGTTGTTCTACATATTCCGCGAACTGTTGTGCGGAGCGGGGGCGCGGTTTTTGACTCCATATCGTCGGCAAAAGCCAGCCCAGCCCCGGAATGCTCGCTACGATTAATAGTTTGATCAGCAGCAGCTGTTTATCTTGCCGGTTAAACAGGACAAGTGCCGCAGCAGAAATAATGAGATATAATCCGTAATAGAGCCAAAGCATTCGCTCACTCCTCGCTTACGACGGTAAATGATATTTCCGGATGAGACAGCCGCGGCATAATGAGGTTCAGATCTTGTTTACTCGTATTCGACAGCAGCAGCTGAAGCTGCCGCTCTTCCGTAAGACCTACATAATCCGTTTCGCGAAGCAGAGGCTCAATAAATTGCGCCGCCTGCTGCTGAGAACACTGGTTCAGGCTGCATTGCAGCAGCAGGTACGGAATTTGATGCTGCAGCTTCGCCTCCTGCTTGGCTTGCACAATTTCCTTAAAGATAGCCGGCTGCATAATTTTCGTTCCTTCAACGTACCGATTGTTTTCCGTTGCTTCAATAAAGGTAAAGGCCTTGCTTAAGGAAGAAGCGATCAAATCGGTCGTAATCCGAAACAGATTTTGCTGGTACAAGGAGAAGCTTTCGAATTTCATGCCGTCAATGGCAATAACCGCAGCAACCCGGTTTTGATGATAGAGCGGGACGGCCATTAGCGGCATGCCCTGCTCAAGATGCTTATTCATGTAGATTTGCCCGTCCTGCAGCATGATCTGCAGGTAGCTAAAATCCGATACCCGCAAGGACTTGTCCAGCGATTCCGCATCATAGCCCGAGCTCGCCAGCAGACGGAGAAAGTTTTGATGCTTGTTCAGGCGATAGATGGCAACCTTCTCGACGCGCATAATCGATTTGACAACGTTAACGGCGGAGTTGAAGACCGTTTCCGGCTCCAAGCTCTCAAGCTCTTTCGTCGCATAATAGATTTTGCCGTAGCTGTCGCCCGCGTTCATGATGCGGAGTTGAAGCTCGTCCTTAACTTCGCGCACTTCTTTGTAGATATCTTCCAGAAATTCATAGCGTTCTGTAGCTTCGGCTGCTTTTCGTTCCTGCTGTGCGATACGCACGTTTTTTCGCTGTATCGCATAACCGACGACAAGTCCGATAAACAGATAGATCGCTATGCTGAAAAAGAAATCGGTGTCGTAGGTGAGCGACACAGGGTCTCTGCCTGCCTGCAGTTCTTGGTAGGTTAGCAAGCTGACCGACAACGCAACGGCCAGCAGCGCCTGGCGATTGCCGTATAAAATGCCAATGATCGTTATGTAAAACAGCTTGACATCGATAACGCCGTACATGTTGCTCACGATGCTCAGGCTCAGCCAGGCGGTTAACGCAAAGGCCAGCGCATTTTCAAGCGTCGGCATTAGCCACTTCGGCATTTTCGGACGGCCTTGTTTCGGCGCCAGTTCTGCCGCAGCAGATGCCGCGGTCTCATTTTGCCCGATTTGGCTGACGAAATAAGCGTACGTGCGCTCCAAGCCTTCTTTAAGACTGTAGAGCGGCGACCAGTCCAAATCTCGCATGATGGACGTATTGTCCAGATGCGAATGCCGGATATCTTGCTGACGGGGCGGTTGGTTCTGAACCTGCAAATCCGGGCGGATTTCAGAAAGATATCGGATAATGTCGTTGACGGAGTCCGGGCGGTTCACGGAAAGATTGTAAATGCCCGTGTGCGGCGAATTTACGCTGCGATACAGCGCGTCGGCCAAATCCTCGACATAGATGAAATCCCTTGTTTGCTCGCCGTCGCCAAACACCTGCAAGGGCTTGCCTTGCAGCATGTTGTTTATAAAGATCGAGATGACCCCGCCCTCGCCTCCGGAATTTTGCCGGGGTCCGTACACATTGGAGAAACGAAAGCCGATTGTCGACAAGCCGTACAGCCCCTGCCATTTTTCCGCGTAGAGCTCGTTGACGTATTTGCTTATCCCGTAAGGCGCAATCGGGTCCGCGCTTTTCGTTTCCTGATGCGGCAAAGCTTCGCTGAGACCGTATACGGCGGCCGATGACGCGTAAATAAACCGCTTAACCCCGTACTTGACCGATAGGTCCAGCATATTGACCGTCCCCAGCACATTGGAGTCTGTATCAAGTTGGGGATTGACAACGGATTTGCTGACGCTGATCTGGGCCGCGAGATGCACAACGGTATCAAAACGATACGCCCGGAAGATCTCTTCGCATTTGGGATCTGTCACATCCAGCGTATAACCGCGATGCTTGATTTGTACATTCGCTTTATTTCCGGTCGACAGGTTGTCGATGATAAATACTTCGTAGCCTTCCTTGAAAAACCGGTCCGCGACATGGGAGCCAATGAACCCATAACCACCCGTTATTAACACTTTCATTCCATCATCACTTCCTGAATAAGAAAAATTTTATCCTAATTTGTAGCCAAATTATCTTAACAGAGACCACATTTTGGATGCCAGCTATACGAAAAGTATCATAACATGTCTAAACTTGCCAGTCGACACATTTATTGTTGTTGAATGGCTGAATTAATTTCGACATTCCATTCAAACTAGCATAATAGCATGAAGCGCTAAACAATTTCTGAACAATCACGATCTGCTCCCCCGGAGCAGGCAATTGGTAGATGCCTCTTTCAGTGCCCTTGAAGCGAACTATACACTTGGTGCATAACGTTTGAACCCGCCATTTTGTACAGTTTTTGTTCAGTACGATAGTTTATTATTTCAGCTTGAAGGTATTACGTATAGTTAAAGGCAGATGGTAAATCTATGAAACTAACCGGAACAACCGTCACGAAAATCGCTTCCTACGTTTTGATCGCCGCCGGACTTACAGTGCTGGCCTTTCCATTCGTTCGCGAGTATGTTCAAGACCGAGAGCAGCAGCGAATATTGCAAGAGTTGGAGCAATCTTTGTCATCCGGCGATCTCGTTCGCTCGTACAATATTCAAGCAGAATACAGCCGCCTCTCCAACGTGCTTGACGAAGGGCTAGAGCAAGCAGCAATGAAAGCGGAAGCGTCCGAATCTCCCGAGGATTCTCAAGAGTCTATGGACGACAAAACGATCGCCATCATTCAGATCGACAAAATCGATCTGAAGCTGCCGATTCTCGAAGGAGCAACCGCGAAAAACATGAAGGTCGGAGCGGGTCATATGACGGAAACTGCGCCGCTCGGGGAAATTGGCAATTCAGCTGTCGCCGCTCATCGGGCTCGTACGAAAGGCCGGATGTTCAACCGGCTTGACGAGATGGAAGTCGGCGACCGGATCGACATTCGGATGAGAAACAGCAGCGTCGCCTACCAGGTAACGGATATTAAAGTCGTCCTCCCTACCGATCTATCCGTACTGAAAAGCGATGGAGACAAAGCCGTTCTTACTTTGATTACCTGCGATCCGTTGGTGAATCCGACGCACCGGCTTATCGTTCATGCCGAGAAAATCGAGGATCAGGGATGAACCCCAGCCTGACGCGCAAGCGGTTATAGCTGTAAACACGAAAAAACGGCCAGAATCGTCAATAGATTCTGGCCGTTTCGATGTTCGATTAATAGTATTTGACTGCCGAATAATCGCTTGCCTTCTTGCCGAACGACACCTTCTTGTCGCCCTTGCTTAGCCCCGCGTCCACGGTCGTGTCCACGACGACCCATTTCCCGTTCAAGTATACCTCGTTCCAAGCATGGTACTCGTCGACCAAGTTCGTCGTGCCCATCGCCAGCTTGGCCGGAATCCCTGCGCTTCTCAGCATGGCCGCATAGAGCGTAGCGTAGCCGTAGCAGATCGCTTTGCCCGACGCCAATGTACCGTCAATGTCGGGAACATAATCCGATGTCACCTTGCGGGCCAACTCTTTATCGTAGCTTACGTTGCGAATTATATAATCGTAGATCGCTTTCGCCTTCTGTTCGTCGGTCGCAGCGAGCGCCGTCAACTCCTTGGCCTTGGCTAGCGCCTTGTCGGCGTCCTGCCAAGCGATCGCCTGCGTGGAATTCAAGTAAATGTCCGACGTCTTCGTTACGGTTACGTTGACCTTCTCCGCCAGATTCACGCGATACTTTTTGCCGGTTACGTGCTCGAGCACCGCAATCTCGTATTGCCCGTTCCCCATCTGCAGCGGCAGCCACAACGTCTGTCCGTCGGAAGAGGCGCTTAGCGTGTAAATATAACTGGCGCTCCCTTTCGATATTTTCGCTTTCGTGTCCACTGTCGGTTTGCTCGTCAACCGAATGCCGATCGTACCCTTTTCCAATTTGGAAGTGTCCAAAGTCGCTTTGCTCGTCCCTGTGCTCGCGGATGCAAGAGCAGGAATCGAGGCGAAGAGAACAAGAAACGCCAACAACAATTTTGCGGATTTAAGCATGCCATATGGCTCCTTTCGATAGCTGGCTGTCATCCTTCGAGGAAGGGAAGACCCTTTAGCTTTGCGTCGCTGCCTTTCGGCAGGTTTGCCTTTATCGTGAAGCTTGTCCAAATAAAACAAAAAAAGCCTAGTCTTTCGGTAGCTGGCTGTCATCCTTCCGGTGGAAGGGAAGACCCTCTAGCTTTGCGTCACTGTCTTTCGACAGGTTTGCCGTTATCGAGCTTGCTTTCTATGAAAATTATAGCGAAATTTCGACGAAAGCACAAGGAAAAACCTGCCAGATTGACCGGCAGGTTTAGTTTTTTTCTCTCTATGAAATTCTATCTGTCTTTATTTATCTATCTCTATCTCTCTATCTATTCTTTCTTCATTCGAAAAATACGATTGCGGTACATGATGAATGCACCTGCCGCAATGAGGGCCAGGCCGGCAAGCTGAAGCGGCAGCGGGCTTTCTTCCCCGGTTTTCGGCAATGTTTTGGTCGGAGTTTTGCCTCCGTCGTTAACCCCGCCGCGCGGAACGTCGTCCACGTCGATCTCGACGAGAATTTCCTGTTCATTGCCTTCCGAGTCGGTCACGATGATGGTAAAGGAATCTTTGCCTTTGTAGTCTTTGTCCGGCGTATACTTCCATTTGCCATCCGGCGTGATCGTTACCGTGCCGTGCTTCGGCTCTTCTCCGACTTTAACTTTGCCGCCTTTGGGAACTTCCGTTGTTCCTTCAACCGGCTTGTCGTTCGTCGTTTTCTCTTTTACTTTCTCTCCTGGCTTGCTAGGCTCCTCCGTTTCTGTCGGCTCCGTCGGTTTCGGAGTTTCGGTAGGCTCAGGAGTTTCGGTAGGTTTCGGAGACTCGGTCGGCTTCGGAGACTCAGTCGGTTTCGGCTCCTCCGTCGGCTTCGGCGTCTCCGATGGTCCCGGACCAGGCGCACAACATCCGCCCGAGCTCGGGATTCTCTCGTTTGTTTTTTCCACCAGGACCGTTGCCGTTTGCGTTGTCGTAATCTCGAATTCTACCGGATCGGTATTCAGACGATAGTCGTAAGGCGCTTGAATTTCGATCAGGCGATATTTGTTTGGTTCGAGTTCATCCAGGAACAACTCACCGTTCGCACCCGTCGTCAGCTGCGCCGGAGTCAACCCTGTCACGCGCTCATAAATCTCGTTGCCCTGAAGATCGAAGTTGAGTGTAGAACGCCACAGTTCGAACACAGCGCCGCTGAGAAGCTGCGACTTGGACGCATTATACTTCACCAGTCTGACCGAACGAATATGCTCCTTGTTCTCGATAATCAACGAAGTGTTCTCCTGATGAATCGATACTTTCGTATTTGGATTCTCGATGACGAAGCCTTCCGCTTTCGTTTCTACTATCGTGTACAAACCGTAAGGCAGGTTTGTAAACTCGACTACTCCATTAACGTCCGTCGTTTTCGTATCCACGAGTACGTTTTGGTCGTTCCACAACTCGAACTCTACATCTTTAAGCTTCAGATTATCCGGATCCTTGGCGTTCACTTTGGTGACGGTTAACTTTCCGTCGGATCCTCTCACGTTAGGATGTGTTTTCGTAACAATCTGTGTCTGATTGGCGACAATTTCAATCGGAATCGGCGTCGGGTCGAGTGTATAGAACAACGGCGCCTCCGTTTCGATCAGCGTGTAGGTGCCCGCCGGAAGATTACCTTTGCCCAATCGCCCATCTACCGTAACCAAGTTGTCGTCGATGACCGTGTTGTTGGAGTCTCTCAATTCGAACTTAGCTCCCGTAAGTTTGGCACCCGTAACCGAATCTTCCTTCACAAGCTCGAAGCCTTGGCGAATGACCTCATTGACAATCGTGATCGGTTCGACCACGAACGGCGCGGCCAAGTCATCCTGTTTGCCGATCAGTTTAATTTCTTTTCCGCCAACTGTACCATATTCAGGGTGTACGAGGTATCCGCTCGGAGCCGATACTTCCTTCAGTTTGTACGAAATTCCGGACGTGCTGTTAAGGCGGTACTTGCGCAGCGTCTCGGCTTCTCCGTTCGCGTCAGTCGTTAGTTCCTCCAGCACTTGGGTGCCAGCAGCATTCCATAACTCGAATTTCACACCCGCGATCGATTTGTTCTCGTCATCAAGCTTAACGATTTTGAGCTTGCCCGTTCCCGTTCCAGCTCCGCCGCCGGCATCCGCCATTTGTACTTTGAACCCATCCTGGTCGTTTTCTTTAACCTTCACGGTGTCGCCATGATAGGAGGCTTCGTTGCCGATCAGATCTCCGTTGAATGCATTAATGTATGATTCGTATTTGACGATGTACGCCGTGGACAGAGCTTTATGGAACGTAATCGTAAACTCGTTTTCCGTCACGGACACCGAGTAGTCCGGCTCTTCCGGATCTTTCAGTTCATCGCCTTTAGGAAAATTGCCCGAGTTGTTCGGCGGGAGATTCGTCTTGTACACCTTGATCGTGTTACCGAGCAGAATCTGGTTATCGGACAGTTTGTCTTTAAACACGGAGCCCGCCGGGATATGGGATTGGCTCGGATTCACGATAACCGTCCATTCTGCTTTGTCCGTACCAGGGAGTTGTCTGCCGGATTTGTGCAGATACTCTCCGCCATATTTCGGCGTTACCTTCGCCGACCACTTCGAGTTAAGACCCGGAATCTCTTCGTCCGTAAGCGTCGCATCGTTAGAATAAACTCCTTTGACCGGATACTCACCGCCGACGCTCGTCTTGTACTGTACGCGATAAGCTTGCTTGCCAACGTTGCCCAGCTTCAGCTCGAAGCCTTTGCCGTCACTGTCAAGCTGGAATTGGTAAGAATCAGGATCTTCTGGCGTGACAGGCTCAGGATACGTGTCGTTAGTTGTGTTGAGTTGAAGCTTATAAACCTTAATCGAATCCTCAACGTATTTCAGATTCGCAGCAGAATCTTCTGCCTTGAAACGGTCATTCACGATCGCATTTTTAAGATCGTAAAGATTGTAGTTCAAATCGATTGTCCAGAGAATCGTTTTGTCTTTGGCGTTGTATTCGCCTTTTTTGTTTCCGTTCTTCTGGGTATTCTCTTTAGCCTGAACCTCCGCCTTTTTTTCAATAGGATCCGGATTCGAGTTCGTAGGCTCTTTCCAATAAATCTTCGCCGTGTTCACGTACTTATTGCCAGCAGGCATACCCGCTGTAGGATCAAACGTTGTCTCGAACGTAATGAAGTGACGTTTGGAAGTGCTTTTCCCCGACTTTAACTGGATTGTAAATCCATTATTATAATTTCCTGGATCATTTGTCGGATTAACAACTTCATCAACAAGCTCAAATATGGACTCATCTTCAGCGATCGCGACACCATCCACCTTGACGGTATCCTTAATCAGTTTCATGTGTTGACCAAAGTACTCATCCTTGATCACGATGTCGGTCATCTCTTTTTGATCGCGGTTAACTTCAAGCTGCCATTTGATTTTCTTTTCATTGAAGTCTTCCTTGGCAACCGTCTTTCTAAAGATGACTTCCCGATACTCCCCGTTGGCCTCCTTTGTCTTGTTGCCATAGATTGTTGCAGTATTCTTGAATTTTGTATTTTTGTAGACGCGCTCCTCAGCTTTCGTCGTGTAAACGATATCGTAGGCTTGCTTGTCTACGTCGTTTATAAATTTAAGCTCGAAGCCTTTGTTATAATCTGTATCCTCCGCTTCCAGTGGCTTAACCTCATACAAATTGGGATCAATCGCCATGCTGCCGCGAGAGGCTATTCCGTCGCCGTCGATCGTCACGGGATACACTTTCAAACCTTCAATAGTGTCGCCATTATGAACGACATCGTTAACCACAACGCTCTGCTTAATTGGATTTTCGATGCCAGTCAACTCATCCTTAATCCAGGCATCGACTGCCGCAATCGTCTGCTGATTGTAGTTGTATTTGATGACCCACTTCATCGTCTGATTGCCGCTATTTGAACCGAAGTCGTGGTCTATCGTCTCCTTATACAACGGCTCGTTAAAGCTGATTGTTACCTGTTTTTTATCGTTCTTTTCGTCGATGCCACCTCCAGTTAACTTAACCGCATTCTCATACGTCTTGCTGGCCGAGCCGTCGGTAGGAGCCGTCACGGTTGTCGCGTACTCAACCTGGTAAGCCTTGTCAGTATCTACCAGATTGATTGGAAAACTATCATACTCGACCGGTGACGCAGGGTCTTTCTTCTTCACCGAACCGTCCGGTTGAACTTTAAGTTCATAAACTTTGATCATGCCATCCAGAGTCAAACCGTCGCCCAAAGTATCGTTAAGCTGGGCATTCGTAATGGCTTGTTGCTGTTGGTTGAATTGAACAACCCAGTTAATCTTATCCGAGTTAAAGCCGTTTTTGGTGGCCTCTCCCGTCTTGACAAGCTTGTCTTCGGCCTTATTCCCGAACTCCACCTTGATCTTTTCGTTTATCGGAGCCTTGAAATCAAGCTCGTATTCCAGACCGTCGTCCAGCTTGCCCTCGTCGAACTTCAGCCACACCCAGAAGAATCCGTCTTCCAAACCTTGACTGCCATTAATATTTTCGTTGAAAGTAAACTTGACCGTGTGGTCCGTATTAACGACAAAGTTACCCACACCGCCCGATAACGTTCCATTAATAGGAGCTTGAACCTTAAAGAGGTCAGGCAACGTAAAAGTGAAAGTATCTCCGTCGTTGTAAGAATGCCCATCCTGCAACGACCAATCCATAACAATAGCAACTTCCTTAGTCGCATCAAGTTTCACATCATTTTGATTCGGAAACTCATTGCCATTAGGCGTCCCGTTGGCATCAGGCTTCTGGTCAAAAAGCCTTACCTTGGTAATTAGAGGTTCTGCAATTTCTGCCGCATGCGAAGACGGCGTCACAAACAACTGCGTCGCCAACTGAAGAACCAACGCGAGCGCAACGAAAATCGTCAGCTTTTGCTTGGCTTGTCTAGCGCGGTTCTTGCTCACTCTTACTCTGCTAACTCTCACAAAATCCTTCCTTTCTAATATGAAGTGTTGCAGCCTGCATTCGGACCTCTGTTGTTCATGACTAATTGATTGTTCTCGGTTTTCCGCATGCAAAAAAAGCACATAGCTGAATATTAGCAAGGTCTCCTGAACAACTTCTGAAAAATAACTGAAAAATATCCCGAACCTTGACATCCGAACACATGTTTGCTAATATTAGTAAATCATTCGCGAGAGGGGTCTACTAATGTCTGAAGAACGTCTGGCTAGGCTCGAGGATATGATGGGGCAGCTAATCGGCATGGTAGGGAAGGTTCTGAGCGAACAGCATGAGTTGCGGCAAGAAATGAATGGGATGAAGCAGGAAATTGGCGGCGTTAAGCAGGAAATTGGCGGAGTTCAGAAGGAAATTAGCGGAGTTAAGCAGGAAATTAGCGGAGTTCAGAAGGAAATTGGCGGCGTTAAGCAGGAGATCGATGGGATAAAACAAGTATTAATAAGAATGGACGAGCGTTTGGAGAGAGTAGAAACCGAGCAGACCCGCTTCAACGACTCCATCCTCTATCTCATGGACAAGTCGACCCAGCACGATCACGATATCCACGTACTCAAGAGGCATATTCTCAAATAATCCCTTCACATAACGAAGGAGCCGCCCCCCCGAGGGGCGAGCTCCTTTTTCACTGATTCAGCGTCAAGATGACGCTGAAGACGTTTTTGCTTGTTTGCCGTTATTACATTTTCGGAAGGACCGACAGTACGAGCGATAAAAACTGTTCCTTCACCCGCTCGGTCGTCTCCATAACCTCTTCGTGCGAGAGCGGCTGATCCAGAATGCCCGCAGCCGCGTTGCTGATGCACGAAATGCCGAGCACTTCGATGCCGGAATGCCGGGCGACGATCACTTCGGATACGGTGGACATGCCCACCGCATCGGCTCCAAGCGTACGCAGCATGCGAATCTCCGCAGGCGTCTCGTAGTTCGGGCCGAGCAAGCCGACGTATACGCCCTCTTTAAGTTCGAATCCAAGCTCCTTGGCCGTCTCCTGAGCGATGCCGCGCAGTCTTCTGCTGTACGCTTCGGACATATCCGGGAACCGGACGCCGAGCGCGTTGTCGTTCGGACCGATCAACGGATTTTTGCCTGTTAAGTTAATGTGGTCGGAGATGAGCATCAAATTGCCCGCCGCGAAATCCAGATTGATGCCCCCGGCCGCGTTCGTCACGAGCAGCTTCTGCACGCCCAGCGCCTTCATGACCCGAACGGGCAACGCCGTACGCTCCGGCTCGTAGCCTTCGTACATGTGGAATCGGCCGCGCATCAGCATGACGTTGCAGCCCTGCAGCTTGCCGATCAGCAATTCTCCGGCATGCCCTTCTACCGTCGAGACCGGGAAATGAGGAATATCCTCGTACGGAATCGTAACCGCATCTTCCAGCTCGTCCCCAAGAACCCCTAAGCCGGAGCCGAGAATCAAGCCAATCTCCGGGCGCACGTCCGTCGTTCTGCGGATGAACGCCGCCGCTTCTTCGATCATCGTTTTCGTTATCGCTTGCATAGCATTAACCTCTCCTCTATATCCATCGGTTACTTCAACAGCGGAAGAAAGCTGGAACCGTGTGTCTTGAATTCGATCCCGAAGTTGTCCGCGATGGTGGCTGCGACATCGGCGAACGTGGCCCGATCCGCCAGTTGTCCCGATCCGGTCAAGCTCGGGCTCCATGCCAGCAGCGGCACGAACTCCCGGGTATGATCCGTTCCGGCATGAATGGGATCGTTGCCGTGGTCGGCCGTGATCAGCAGCAGATCGTTGTCGTTCATCGCCGCCATCATATCCGGGAGCGCGCGATCGAACTCCTCAAGCGCCCGCCCGTAGCCTTCCGGATCGCGCCGGTGACCGTACAGCGAATCGAAATCGACCAGGTTGGTAAAAAGGAAGCCGTCGAACTCTTTCTTAAGCTCCTGGATCGTCACTTCGATGCCGTGCGCGTTGCTCTTCGTCGACGTCGCTCTCGCGATGCCTTCTCCGCTGAAAATATCGTTGATTTTTCCGACGGACACCACTTCCACTCCTCCCGCTTTCAGGGCGTTAAGCACCGTCGGCTGCGGGGGCTTCACTGCGTAATCGTGGCGGTTGGATGTCCGCTTGAACGCTCCAGGACCGCCTACGTAAGGCCGGGCAATCACTCTGCCGACCGAAAATTCATCCTTCATCGTCAGCCTGCGCGCCACCCGGCATGCGTTGTACAGCTCCTCCAAAGGAATGACGTCCTCGTGAGCCGCCAGTTGGAAGACGCTGTCCGCCGAAGTATAGACGATCCACGAGCCGCTTCTCATCTGCTCCGCGCCCAGCTCGTCGAGAATCTCCGTGCCCGACGCCGGCTTGTTGCCGATGACGGACCTCCCCGTCTCGTCCTCGAATTGGCGGATCAGAGCGGCGGGAAAACCGTCGGGAAACGTGCGGAACGGTTTGTCGATGCGCAGTCCCGCCAGCTCCCAATGACCGGTCATCGTATCCTTGCCGACCGAAACCTCCGCCATCTTGCCGAAGTATCCGCTCGGCGAAGATTCCGGCTGCCAAGCCCCCAACGGAGCAATGTTGCCGAGTCCCAGCTTGCGCAGGTTCGGGAGCTCCAGCTCAGGCACTCTCTCGATAATGTGACCGAGCGTATGCGCCCCCGTATCCCCGTATTGCGCGGCATCCGGCAGCTCTCCGATGCCTACGCTGTCCAGTACGATAACCGTAATCCGTTTAAAAGTCATGCCTCGATTCCTCTTTTCCCAAACAAATATCGCCTTCAAACTCCGGGCTTCGTCCCCGCGCGGGGATGATTGCGTTCGTACACCTCGGTAAGTCTCGGCTTAGCGGCGGACAAGTAAGGCTGCAGCGCAGCCGCGCTCGATACTCCCAGCATCTCTTGCACCGCTCGCAGATCGGCGCCGTTCTCCAGCATGTGCGACGCGAACGAACCGCGAAGCGCTTGCGGGGACGCGTCCATCCCTAACCTGCCGGCGTAGTTCTTCAATATTTTCCAGATTCCCTGGCGCGTCAAGCGCGATCCCTGCTGATTGAGAAACAGCGCATCCTCGCGCCTGCCCGGCTCCAGCAAATTCGGCCTAACCTCTAGTACGTATTTCGAGACCCAGTGGTTACCGCTCGCTCCCACCGGCACCATTCTTTCCCGGCCGCCCGATCCTAAGCATAGCAAAAATCCCATGTCCAGTCTAACGTGCTCCGCATCCAAAGACGCAAGCTCCGACACCCGCAAACCGGTCGCGTACAGCAGCTCCAGCATCGCCCTGTCCCGAATTCCCAAAGGCTGGCTGACGTCCGGCAGTTCCAGCAGCTTGTCCAATTCTCCGGATCGAATCGTTTTCGGCGCTTTCTTCTCCGCCTTGGGCGCTTCCAGTTGCATCGCCGGATCGATATCGACGATGCGCTTAAGCACGAGATACTTGCAAAAAGAGCGAAGCGCCGCAATGCGGCGGGCGATCGTGGCCGACGATCTGCCTTGGGCGCGCATTTCATTCACGTATGCGGTCAGATGCGCCGCTCTTAATTCGGCCGCGAGACCCGCGCGATGCCTGTCCAGAAAGTTCATGAAGTCGGACAGATCGCCAAGATAGCTTTGTTCCGTTCCGCGGGAGACGCCCCGCTCCTCCTTCAAGTACACGAGATAAGCGTTCAGCAGGCTCCTTAATTCCATGACGAATTCCTTTCTCTTTCTCTTGCTCTGGACCTCGTCCGTCAACATCCGGACTTCATTTACATTCCACGCGCGACCGCGCATCTCCTTCCGAACCTATTCCCCCAACCAATAAAACAATCGCAGGCGATCTCCCGGGGAAACGTCCGGGTCGCTTCCTTCGCCCGTCATGAATACCTTGAACGCTTTTCCCTCGGGTATTCTATAGGGATCATCCGGATCGAGCCAGCCGTGAAACCATCCGAAGAAGCCGTGAACGACCACTGCAAGCGCGAGAAAAAGGAGCGTAAACTGCAATCGCTCCCACCATCTCTCCAATGGATCCTTCATCCTCATCCCCCCTTCTTGTCCTTGCCCATACTCAACCGTATGAAGAAGGGGAGACATTCATGCCTGTCACCACAAGCTTTCCAGCTTCGTATAAGGAAGCCCTACGGCTTCCGCCACCTGCGGATGAGTCATCGCTCCGCGGTACGCATTCACTCCGAGCGCCAGCATCGGGTTGCTTTTCACCGTATCTTCGAACCCTCTGTGCGCCAGCTGCAGAACATAATCGATCGTGACATTCGTAAGCGCCAGCGTCGAAGTGCGGGGCACGGCCCCGGGCATGTTCGCGACAGCATAATGAATAACGCCGTGTTTCTCGTAGATCGGGTCTTCGTGCGTCGTCGCCCGGTCGATCGTCGCGATCGATCCCCCTTGATCCACGGCCACGTCGACGATGACGGCGCCTCTCTTCATCGTCTTCACCATGTCCTCCGTGACGAGCCGCGGCGCCCTTGCGCCCGGCACGAGTACGGCTCCGATCAGAAGATCGGCTTTGCGAACCGCATTGGCGATATTATAGGGGTTGCTCGTAAGCGTGCGCAGCCGTCCTTGGAACACGTCGTCGAGATAACGCATCCGATCTGCGCTTTTCTCAAGGACGACGACTTCGGCTCCGAGGCCGAGCGCCATCTTGGCCGCATTCGTCCCGACGATGCCCCCGCCGATGATAATGACCTCAGCGGGAGGCACGCCCGGTACTCCGCCGAGCAGCACGCCCCGGCCGCCCTGGAACGCCTCCAAATATTTCGCGCCTTCCTGTACGGACATCCGACCGGCCACTTCGCTCATCGGCGTGAGCAGCGGGAGACTTCCGTTCGGCGCTTGGATCGTCTCGTACGCGATCGCGGTTACCTTCCGGTCCGCGAGCGCATGGGCCAGATCCGGCGCGGCGGCCAAATGCAAATAAGTGAACACCATTTGATCTTCACGGAAGAAGGCAAATTCCTCTGGCAACGGCTCCTTGACCTTTACGATCAGATCCGCGGCCGACCATACCTCCTGCGCGCTCCCGACCAGCCGCGCCCCGGCCGCCGCATACTCGGAATCGGCGAAGCCGCTTCCTTCGCCCGCCTGCTGCTGAACGACGACTCCATGGCCCTGCTTCACGACCATCTCGCAGCCGGCAGGCGTAAGCGCAACGCGATACTCCTGCTTCTTGATCTCTTTGGGCAATCCGACAATCATGCTCGTTCCTCCCCGCACGCAGTCTCGTCCTTCCCTTTTACAATCTCCCCGCCCTTAGAAAATATGTGCGCGAGGCCCAATGCACCTCCTGTGCGAATCTTCCATACCCTACTACAGAATACGATCGTGAGTACGTTTATGATCCGCCCAGGAGGAAGGACATCCGATGAAGCCATTGGCCAAGCAACTCAGCCAGACGGTGAAGCGCACACCGACGTCCCGCACGGAACGAAGGAACATCGTGTTCCGCCGGTCGCAGGACTATCACAGCTGCCTCAAGCATCTCTCCGCGGCGGGCATTCGGCCGGTGAAACAGGTCGACTCGATGCGGATGATCTGCTGTCATGGCGACAAGGGCGCCTATTGGAAGCAGCTGCGCAGCCATCCCCGCATCGCCCTTGTCGAGCGGGATCGCAAAGTCAAAGCCCACGGATTGGCGAGCCCCAAGCTGCCTGGCCTGTCGGCCGTCGTCAAGAGCCGCATCCCCTGGAACGTCCATCGCGTCAAAGCTCCGCCGGTATGGCCCGCTTCGAATTCCGGCGCCTCGATCAAGATCGCGATTCTCGATACCGGGATCGCTCGCCATCCCGATCTCGCCATCGCCGGCGGCGTGAACACGATAACGGGCAAATCTTACGCCGACGACAACGGCCACGGCACTCACGTAGCCGGAATTGCGGCTGCGACGGGGCGAAGGAGAATTTACGGAGTCGCGCCCAAAGTCGAGCTGTATGCCGTCAAAGTGCTCGACGAGAACGGTTCCGGCTTTATCTCGGACATTATTGAAGGAATCGAATGGTGCCTGGCGAGGGGCATTCGAATTTTGAACATGAGCTTCGGTCTGGCCGCCGATAGCGCCTTGCTTAGAAACGCGATCCGTCAAGCCCGCCGCCGCGGCGCCGTCATCGTCGCTTCCGCCGGCAACAGCGGCGCCGCCTTGTCGCAGATCGACGCGCCAGCCCGCTATCCGGAGACGATCGCGGTAGCCGCCACCACGCGCGCCAATCGCGC
Organism: Cohnella sp.; assembly: GCF_041641335.1. Classification (NCBI taxonomy): domain Bacteria; kingdom Bacillati; phylum Bacillota; class Bacilli; order Caryophanales; family Paenibacillaceae; genus Cohnella; species Cohnella sp. The sequence continues at coordinate 111,533 of NZ_JBEPYQ010000002.1, forward strand.
GGCCAGCTTCTCCAGCCGGGGACGCGGCATCGACCTATCCGCTCCCGGGGTCAGCATTCTGTCCACATGGCTGCACGGCACGTACCGCAGGGAGTCGGGAACCTCGATGTCCGCTCCGCACGTGACCGGAGCCGCCGCCCTCCTTAGAGGCGTTCGTCCCAAGCTCACCGCCACCGAAGTCGCCCGCAGACTGAAGCAAGCGGCGCTGCGAATTCCGGGCGGTAAAACCGCGGTCGGCTGCGGACTTTTGCAAATCGAGCCGGCGGCTCGCTAATCGCTTATTTTCGAGCGCCCAAATGCCGATATAATAGAAATAGGCCGGACAAACCATATCGGCGGCTTATTATCTACGCATACCGATTAGGAGATTATGGTGCCTTATGAAAGCAATTCTTGTAGACGATGAAGGACTGGCGCTGAAAGACCTGGAGAGACAGTTGGAGAAAATCGGCGGCATCGAGATCGTAGGCAAGTTCCAGAACGCGGCGGACGCTCTGCGGCGGATCGGGGAGCTGCGTCCCGATGTCGCTTTCCTCGATATCGATATGCCCGAGATTTCCGGTCTGGAAGCCGCCGAGCGGATTCATAAGATCAGCGACGAGATCGAGATCGTATTCGTGACCGCTTACCACGAATATGCAATCAAGGCGTTCGAGCTTGCCGCTCTGGATTACGTCCTTAAGCCGATTAACGCCGGCAGACTAGCCCATACGATCAGTCGATTGAAGCAAAGAACTCCGTCCCGAGAGAGAGAGAACGAGGCCCCCGTTGCCACGGTCAGCTGCTTTCGCAGATTAAACATCGAATACGGCAAGGCGGAACCGTTCTCCTGGCGCACCGTCCGCGCACAAGAGCTGTTCGCCTACATGGTGTACAAGCGCAACCAGCCGGTTCGCAAAGATATTTTGCTGGACCTGCTCTGGCCGGACACGGAGTACAAGAAGGCGTTCACGCAGCTGTACACGACGGTGTACCAGATCCGCAAGTCCATCGAGGCCGCAGGTCTCACGATTCGGCTGACGAACAGCGGAAGCGACTATTACCTCGATCTGGGCAACAACCGGTACGACGTTCAGGAATGGGAGAACGGCCGGTTGGCGCTGCCCGAGCTCTCCCCCGAAACGGCGGCCGAGCACCTTTCCTGGCTGCAGAGCTACGGAGGAGATTATTTGTCGGAGACGGATTACGCATGGGCCGAGAACGAGAGGAAAAGGCTGCGCGATATTTGGTACAAGCATGCCCACGCGGTAAGCGAAATGTGGCGTACGTTGGGCTATCGCAGAGAAACGCTGGAAACTTACGAGATGATGGAACAGAAGTTCCCTTTCTCGGAAGAGCTGTATTTCATGATTATGCAATTCCATGCGGATAACGGCGACCTGGGCATGGCCAAGCTGAAGTACGATCAGCTTCGTTCCATGCTCAAGGAGGAGTACGATATCGTTCCGTCGCTCGCCGTGCGCCAGTGGGCGGATGTCGCGTTTCGTCACTGAACAGCATAAGGCATGCTTCTTGCCGCAGCGATTGCGGCATGAGGCATGCCTTTTTTGGGCGAGTCATTCGGTTATAGAGCTGGAGACGACGTCATTCCCTGAACTTTGGCGAGCATCGCGACGATCTGCTCGCGCAGTGCGTCCGCCTCCTCGCGAGCAACCCCTGCCTGGCAGAACAGCTGCTGCGGGATGTCGCGGACCTTCTCCTTCATGGCGGCGCCTTTCTCGGTCAATCCGACGATCACGCTTCGTTCGTCCTGAGGATCCCGCGTTCTCGTGATCAACCCCATTTGTTCCAGCTTCTTGAGCAGAGGCGTTAACGTGCCGGAGTCGAGATACAACCGCTTTCCCAAATGTTTGACCGTTGCCCGGCGATCCTCCCACAACACGAGAAGCGTAATGTACTGCGTATAGGTCAGCCCCAGCTGCTTAAGGAGCGGGTGATACAGCTTCGTAATTTCCCTTGCGCAGGCATATACGGCGAAGCATAGCTGGTTGTCCAGGTTAAGTGCGGATTCGTAGTCCATTTTCGTTCTCCTTCTCGATTTTTCCGTTAAAGGATTGACTTTTCTTATTGGTTGTATACAATTTAATTTATAGCAATATATATGCCTGACGTCAACAAAACTAAGGAGGTTTCTCTTATGTCCCTATACGATATCCCCGTCAAATCCGGAAAAGGCGAAGAAACTACGCTGGCCGAGCACCAAGGAAAGGTTATGCTGATCGTGAATACGGCGAGCAAGTGCGGCTTCGCTCCCCAGTTCGGCGGTCTGCAGAAGCTGCACGAAACCTACGCGGACCAGGGCCTTGCCGTCGTAGGGTTTCCCAGCAACCAGTTCGCCAACCAGGAGCCTCTGGAGGGAGATTCCCTGGCTCAGCATTGCCAGATCAACCACGGAGTCACCTTCCCGCTGTACGCCAAGATCGACGTCAAAGGGGACGGCATGCATCCGCTGTATCGCCACCTCACCCGAACGGCCCCGGGTTTTCTCGGGCTTAAGAACATCAAGTGGAACTTCACCAAGTTTCTGGTCGACCGCAACGGCAAAGTCGTCAAGCGTTTCGCGCCGACCGTTACCCCCGAGCGCATAGAAGAGCATATTCGCAAGCTGTTATAGGAACGAAGGGACGAAAATAAGCATGGAAAAAGAGGCTCTCCCGAACGAGATTCGGGGAGCCTCTTGCTGTCGCGTCATTCTCCGGCGGTTTCCTTCGCTTGGCACTTGGCGCAGACGCCTTGGAAATCCAAACGGTGATCCAGCACGGAAAAGCGATATTCCTTCTCCAGTCGTTCTTCAAGCGGTCCCAGCCAGTCTTCCATAATTTCCGACATGGATCCGCATTTCACGCAGATTAGATGGTGGTGATGGTGCTTGTTGCTGTCCGTACGAAGATCGTAACGGGCCACCCCGTCGCCGAAGTTCATTTTCTCTACGACGTGCATCTCGCTCAGAAGCTCAAGCGTCCGGTAGACGGTCGCCAGGCCGATTTCGGGCGCCTTATCCTTGACGAGCATAAAGACGTCCTCCGCGCTGAGATGGTCTTCTTCGTTCTCGAGAAGCACCCGAACCGTCGCTTCCCGTTGCGGAGTCAGCTTGTAGCCCTGGGACTGCAACTGTTGTTTGATTTTTTCAATGCGGGCTTCCATGGTTTCCCCTCCGGTAGCTGGTGCACTTCATTCCATTATAGGAGAAGCCTATTCATTTAGTCAAACCTCGCATCAAAATTTAGAAGATAAGGCGGAAATTTCTTGGCTTACGACGGAAGGCGCGATGCGATCCAGCAAGTTCGGCGACACGAAAGCCTCGTACAGCGAGGCGACGCATAGCACGAGCAGCATCGCCGCGGCGACGGCCGTATGCGCCAGAAACGGAGGCAGAAGCTGTCCCTTGCGGCGGAACAACCGCTCCCGAACGACGAAATACGCGAACCTCGCGGCCGACAAGCTGGCGATCATGAGAGCGGGTACGACCAGCGCGTTGCGCGGTCCCGTCGCGAGCAGGAAAAACAGCACGCCGTTCCAAGCGAATTGCTGGGCCAGCACCGCTGCGGCAAACCCGATTAGGACTCCTTTGAGAAAATCGAGCACAAACACCAGGGGCAAGCCGATGACCGACAGTCCGAGAAACCAGATGAGCAGCATCCATTTTCCATAAAACAGAAAGCTCTCGCGAAACGTCGCAGCGGGCGAGGCGTTGTCCGGATTGTCGACTTTGGCGAGATACACGCCGAGAGCGTCGGTCAGCTCCTGCTGCTGATCCAGGGTGAGCGCGTTGACGAGCATCGCCCCGAAGATCGCCCCGACCAGCACGAGCACACCTAAAAACACGTATAGATTCAAATTGTCGCGAGCCGACAAATTCCACAAGCGGAAGTTCACGGCGGCCAACCTCCTTGTCCATCCTTAGCGGCATGTCCCGTGCCTCATTGTATGATGGACAAGATCCGTTTATGATTGCCGGATGCTTCCGTAGCTTCCGCCGCTTCCCGACGTAAACGCAATCTTGCCTTCCCTCGCGCGGACGATCATTTGCGCGATTTTCTCTCCCGTTACGGCGGCGATCGCTTCCGCGGGAATGCGATGGAGCACGTCCATCTCCGTGCCGACCACGGCGAAGAGCTTCTCCCGCTTGGCCGGCCCGACGCCCGGGAAGAAAGACAACGGCACCTGCGGCCGATAGGGCGGCCTTCCCTCCGGATGTACGGGGCGCTCCCGGTCCGCCAGACGACGAACGCGTCCGGATACGCCTCGGGTAAGGCGAGGGCTCCCGCAATAAGGACAGACGGCGACCTCCCCCTCCGTCTCGGGAACGGAGCGGCGGCATGCCGCGCACGAAGTCTCGTGATATTTGCCGAGCTCAGGATGCAGTCCGTAGTTGGCGAGAATGCGGCGGCCTTCCTCTCCTCTGAGCGCTTTCGCGAACTCCGCGAAAGATGAGGTAGCCAGCGACAGCTCATTGCACTCCCTGCCGATCATACCTGGGGAATGCGCGTCGGAATTGGTCAGGAACGGATAGCGGTCGAGCTCGGACAGCAGCCCCGCCATATCCGAATCCGCGCTGAGACCGAGCTCAACAGCCGCGATACCGCCGGGATCGAGCCGATCCGCCAGCCGATCGGCCGAACAGCCGAGCAAGCCTCTGTGCGGCGTGAACACGTGGGCCGGGATGAGGAGCCCTCCGCGGGCAAGCAGCTCGGCTTGCAGCTCCGCGGCGGAGACGCGAATCCGCTGCGTGCTTAACCGAATGTTGACGACGCGGGGCCTCATCCACTCGGTCCATTCCTGCATGGCCTGCAGCGTCGGCAAATAAACGAGCAAGTGAAACGGGCCGCCCCCCTCTTCTTTGACCTCCATCTCGGCTCCGAGCAGCAAAGTCGTTTTGCGGTACCGGATACCCCCGCCGGGCACCTCCTCCATCTCGCCCGAATGCAAGCAATCGAGAATGTCCTTCTGGACGGCCGGCGAGTGGCAATCGATGATCCCGACCAGCTCAATGCCTTTGCGTTCGGACGCTTCCTCGGCGATCTGGCGGAAAGTCAGATTCCGGCTCCCGCTTATTTTAACGGGCTGGCCGTCCTGGGATCGGCCGATGTGCACGTGAAGATCGGCGAAATAGGGCGACAGCCTCTCTTTCGACACCGTTTGCGCTTGCGAATCGCCCATCGATCAGAACGCTCCTGTTAATGCGTACATCCGCCAGGCGTAGACCGCGAGCAGCGTTTTGGCGTCGCAAATCCGTCCCTCCGCGATATAAGCCTGCGCCTGCTCCAGCGTAATCGCCTCGCACGTCAGAAACTCCTCGTCGTCCAGGTGCGCCTGCCCCGGCTCCAGGTCGTCCGTCACGTACAAGTGCACGATCTCCTCGGCAAAGCCGGGCGACGTGGAGAACGAATGCAGATGGCGAATGCTTCTCGCCCGATAGCCCGTCTCCTCTTCCAGCTCGCGGAGCGCTGCCGCTTCCGGCTCCTCTCCCGCGTCCAGCTTGCCCGCCGGAATTTCCACCTGGACTTTCTCCAGCGGCTTGCGGAACTGCTCCACGACGAGCATTTTGCCGTCCAGGAGCGCCACGACCGCCACCGCTCCGGGATGGCGCACGATCTCCCTCGTCGCCGTCTCGCCGTTGGGCAGACTCACCGTATCCACCTGCAAGGAAATAATTCTGCCTTCGAAGATCGGCTTGCTCTCCAACGTCCGTTCGTAGAACGGATGCGAGGAGATCTGTTTGTTTTCGCTCATTTGGCATCCCCCAGTCTAATTTCGTCCGCTCGCGCATACTTTCAACGTATAGGCAGCTCGTCCCATTAACGTACGGATGACGCAGCCGATACGAGGAGGCTGCGCCCATGTTGAAAAAATATATTTCGTCGCAACGTTTGCAATTCGTCGGCAAAGCTTGGGAAATCCGCCATGCGCTTCGTCAAGAGAACAAGCTCCACGGAGGGCGCACGCCTCTCGTCGCGCTGCTCTCGGCCAAGCAGCCGCCCCGGAGCGGCTCTTGAGGCTGCAAGCTTATCCCGCTCCTTGAATGGACAAGGGCAGCGTCCTTAGCCGACAAGCCGGGGGAGCTGCCCTTATGCGCGCTTTGCTTACCGCTTCAGCGTCTCGTTCACGATCGCCAGAACTAGCTCGGCGGCTTTCGCGAGATCGTCCGCCTTGATTTGCTCCTTCGTCGTATGGATGTGCTCGTAGCCTACCGCCAGGTTGACGGTCGGAACGCCGTTGCCGTTAAACATATTCGCATCGCTTCCGCCTCCGGAGGAGAACGTTCGCGGCGTCAGCCCGATCGCCTCGATGGCCGCTTTCGCGACTTGAACGACCTCCGTGCTGTCGTCGTGCGAATACGCCGGATAGATCGTCACCGTTTCGAAGTCGAACTTGGCTCCGCATTCGCTCGCCGCGCTGGCGACCGCTTCGCGCATCGACTCGACCTGCGCATCCATCTTCTCCTGCACCTGGCTGCGAGCTTCGGCGTAAATCTTGATCGTGTCGACGACGATGTTCACTTCGCCTCCGCCTTCGAATCGTCCGATATTCGCCGTCGTCTCGCTGTCGATGCGGCCAAGCTTCATCCGGGATACCGCTTTGGACGCCACCTGGATGGCGCTGATGCCGTCTTCCGGATTTACGCCCGCATGGGCGGCTTTGCCCTGGATCGTGATGTATTGGCGGGAATTCGTCGGCGCGGACACCGCGATCGCCCCGATCTCGCCGTTGGAATCGAGCGCGTACCCGAACTTGGCGCGCAGCCGGGAGCCGTCCATCGCGCGGGAACCGATCAGCCCCGATTCCTCTCCGGTCGTGATGACGAACTGAATGCCGCCGTGCGGCAGCTGCCGCTCGCCGATCACCCGCAGCGCTTCGAACATCGCCGCCAGTCCCGCCTTGTCGTCCGCGCCCAGAATCGTCGTGCCGTCGCTGCGGATGTAGCCGTCATCATCGAGGCGAGGCTTAATTCCTTTGCCCGGGGAGACGGTGTCCATATGGGACGTGAACAGAATCGCCGGAACGGACTCTTGCCCCGCCGTCGGAGGCAGCCAAGCGAACAGGTTGCCCGCTCCATGCCCGATCTTCTCGGCCACGTCGTCTTCGGTCACTTCCAATCCGAACGCACCGAACTTCGCTTTCAGCACTTGGCTGATCTCGGCCTCGTATCTCGTCTCGCTATCGATTTGCACCAATTCCATAAATTCGGCTACCAGTCTATCCTTTTGAACCATGATCTTTCCTCCTGAAGTCGTATTCGTTACAATAGGGGTATGGATAAGCCTTAATCTGAAAGGATGTGCAGCCGCCCATGAGCCGCCGCTGGTTTAAAATCGTCATCTACGTCACTCTGTTCGCGCTGGTCGCTACGACCTTGTTAATGGGAGTATCCCTTCTCCAGTAACGGAAGAATAGCCGAACACTTCGGCGAAGTGCGGAACGATTCGTCTTCCGATTTCTTCCACCTGTAGCTCGGTACCGGTTAACGTCTCCAGGGAGGTTACTCCGTATTCCGCAATACCGCACGGAATAATGCCCTGGAAGCCGTCCTCTTCCACGTTCCTCTTCACGTTAAAAGCAAAGCCATGGCTCGTGACGAAACCCCGCCTCGTCCGGGCTTTGTTGAATTTGACCCCGATCGCGGCGATCTTCCGATCTCCTACCCATACGCCGGTATACTCCGGCTTCCTTCCGCCTTCAACGCCGAATTCGGCCAACAGCTTAATGATCGACTCTTCCAAATTCCTTAAGTATTGATGCAGGTCGAGCCCCGCGGCATCCAAGTAAAGCAGCGGATAACCGACCAGCTGTCCGGGGCCGTGATAAGTAATGTCTCCTCCGCGATCGATCTCGAACACTTCGATTCCGCGCCGGCCCAGCTCTTCCTTGCTGTACAGCAAGTGCTCGGGATGGCGATCGGTGCCGAGCGTATAAGTCGGCGAGTGCTCGAGCAGCAGCAAGGAATCTCTGCGTTCGCTGCGGTCGATCTCCTTAACGAGCTGCTTCTGCAGTTCCCAAGCCTCTCCGTACTTCAGCCGGGATAACCATTCGACGTTCAGTTCCTTCATGCCGCGCAACCTCCTGCCCGAACTCCTACCTTATTGTAGCTTATCTGAACGATCAAGCAAACCGCCTTCGGCGTCCTCTGGACGATGAATGCGGTTTGTCGGAGACGATTCAGACAAGGATAGCGGATTTTATCCTTTCTGAATCGTCAAGAAAACCCGACGCGCCGCGCTTGAGCGCAACGAGCCGGGCAATCTCCTTAATACACTTTCGTCTCCAGATTGTAGCCCTCCAGATTTTCCTTCACCCGCTGCAGGAACCGCCCGCAGATGACGCCGTCCAATATCCGGTGGTCGAGCGACAGACACAGATTCACCATCGAACGAACGCCGATCATGTCGTTGATAACGACGGGACGCTTGACGATCGATTCGAACGTGATGATCGCGGCCTGAGGGTAGTTGATGATCGGTTGAGTCAAAATCGAGCCGAACGACCCCGTATTGTTCACCGTGAACGTACCGCCGTTAACGTCGTCCAGCTTGAGCTTCTTCTCGCGCGTGCGTCTTGCCAGATCGTCGATCTCGTGGGCAAGTCCCGAAATGTTCTTCTGATCCGCGTGGCGGATGACCGGCGTGACGACCGAATCTTCCGTCCCTACGGACAGCGAGATGTTGATGTCGCGCTTGACGATGATTTTGTCCACGGCCCATACCGAGTTCATGATCGGGTAGTCCTTGATCGCGTTCACGACCGCCTTGATCATGAAAGGCATGTAGGTCAAGTTGATGCCCTCGCGCTTGCGGAATTCGTCCTTGAGCTTGTTGCGCAGCAGCACGAGATTCGTTACGTCGACCTCGATCATCATCCAGCCGTGCGGAATTTCGCTGACGCTCTGACGCATCCGGGTCGCGATCGTATTGCGGATTGGCGTTACGTCGATAAAATATTCCCCGCGTCCGGGCACTTCCTGCCCTTCCACTTCGATCGAAGGGATTCGCGGAGATTCGGACAGATGGATGCCCGATGAACGCACCGGAATTGTCGGATCCATCGGTGCGAGCGAAGCCGCGCTCGGAACGGGCGCTGACGACGGTGCAGGAGCCGGGGCGGCCGGGGACGTCCCGATTGCCGCGTTCCCGGAAGCCACCGCCTCCAGAACGTCCTTGCGGGTAATTCGTCCGCCTTCTCCGGTCCCCGGGACCCGGTTCAGATCGATGCCGTGCTCCGCGGCCAGCCGCTGGACGGCCGGAGAGTAACGATGGCGCATCGGAGCGTTGGCGTCGAACCCTGCGGCAGACAATACTGCCGCCGCAGGCCGGGACGCCGCAGCCTCTCCCGACGAAGATGCCGGAGAATCGGAGCCTTGCGGCTCAGCGGACGCCTCGGCCTCCGCTTCCACCTCCACCAGACAGATGGCGGCTCCAACTTCCACCGTTTCTCCCGCGCCTATAAGATGCTTGACGAGCTTTCCTCTAACCGTAGAGGGCAGCTCCGCGTTGACTTTATCGGTAATGAGTTCGCAGATCGGCTCGTACATGTCCAGCCTATCTCCCGGCTGCTTGAGCCACCGGTCGACCGTCGCGGATACGAGAGATTCCGCGAGCTGGGGCATCGCTACTTCCACAATCTTCTTAGCCATTGATCCAATTCCCCTCTCCAAATCCGGCAACCGGCTTAGTAGCGCGCGAGCTCCAGCATCGCCGTCTTCAGCTTCTCTTTGTTCAGCATAAAATGCTTCTCGCCGGGAGCATGAAACGTGGTAGCCGGCACGTCGGGGCCGCACAACCGGCGAATCGGCGCGTCAAGATCGTACAGGAGCTCTTCCGCGATGATCGCGCCGACTTCGGCGCCGACGCCTCCGGTCTTATTATCCTCGTGGACGATCAGAACCTTGCCCGTCTTGGCCGCGGCTTCGAGAATGGCGTCACGGTCGAGCGGCTGGATCGTACGCAGATCGAGAATGTGAGCTTCAATCCCCAGCTCGTTGGACAGCTCTTCGGCGGCTTGCATCGCGAAGTGGAGAGGCATGCTGTAGCCGATGACCGTCAAGTCGGTTCCTTCGCGCATCACTTTCGCCTTTCCGATTGGAACGATGTAATCCTCTTCAGGCACCTCATCGGAAATGAGCCTGTAGCATTTTTTGTTTTCGAAGAAGAGAACCGGGTCCGGATCGCGAATGGCCGCCTTTAGCAAGCCCTTCGCGTCATACGCGGTGGCAGGGGCAACGATTTTAAGACCCGGCGTTCCGAAAAAGACGGATTCCGGACATTGAGAATGGTAGAGTCCGCCGAACACGCCTGCCCCGATCGGAGCGCGAATGACGACGGGGCAATCCCAGTCGTTGTTTGAACGGTATCGGATTTTGGCCGCTTCACTGAGAATCTGATTGGTCGCGGGGAACATGAAATCCGAGTACTGCATCTCGGCGACCGGCTTCATCCCCGCCATCGCCGCTCCGATCGCCACCCCGGCGATCGCCGATTCCGCGAGAGGCGCGTCCAGAGCGCGAAGCTCTCCGAATTGTTGCTGCAGCCCTTTGGTGGTCCCGAACACCCCGCCTTTGAGGCCAACGTCTTCGCCCAATACGAACACGTCGTTATCCCGTTCCATTTCTTCCTTCATCGCGAGCCTGATGGCTTCGATATACTCGATTACCGGCATGCTTCGCCCTCCCCGTTCTCCTCCGCGTATACATACCGGAAGGCTTCTTCCGTCGATTGAAACGGAGCCTTTTCCGCGTAGTCCGTCGCTTCGTCGATGATCGCGCGAATTTCGGCCTGCATCGCCGCTTCCTTCTCCTCCGACCACAAGCCGGTTTCCGTCAAGTATTGCTTGAACATCGGCAATCCGTCATTGCCCCTATGCGAATCGACCTCATCTTTGGTTCGATAGGTCATGTCGTTATCGGTATTCGAATGCCCCGTAAGCCGATAGGTCAGGATCTCGATCAACGTCGGTCCCTCGCCCTTAACCGCACGCTCGCGGGCTTCTTTAAAGACGCGGTAAACTTCCAAGGGATCTTTCCCGTCCACCTGGATCCCGGGAAATCCGTAGCCGAGAGCGCGGTCGCTGATGCGTCCCCTCGTTTGCTTGGATATCGGTGTCGAGATCGCGTATTGATTGTTCTGGCATACGAAAATAACCGGAAGCTGGTGAACGCCCGCGAAATTGCATCCTTCGTGAAAATCGCCCTGGTTGCTCGAACCCTCGCCGAAAGACACGATCGCAACGGAAGGCTCCTTCCGCATTTTGGCCGCCAGAGCGAACCCTGCGGCGTGAGGAACTTGCGTTGTGACCGGGCTGGAGCCCGTTACGATTCTCAGCCGCTTGCTTCCGAAGTGTCCGGGCAATTGCCGGCCCGCGCTGTTCGGATCTTCGGCTTTGGCAAACAGCGACAGCATCAATTCTTTGGCCGTCATGCCGACCGAAAGTACGAACGCGAAGTCCCGGTAATAAGGCAGGAACCAGTCGTGGTCTCGATCCATCGCGAAACCCATCGCGACTTGAGAAGGCTCCTGGGTTATGCCGGAAATATGAAAATTAATTTTGCCTGCGCGCTGAAGCAATTGCCCCCGCTCGTCAAACCGCCGGGCAAGCATCATCGTCTTATACATTTCGACTACGCGATCGTCGGAAATCCCCAATTCGGCGTGGCGATGCATTCGCTGGACGGAACCTGTATGCGTCATGGGCGCGTCCTCCTGCTTTGGTTTAGTTTTATAACCTGGTCTTAATACTTGGAGTTAATTCCTATTATACTCCCCTCGCAAGCAAAAAGAAACGCCCAACCCGTCGCGCCGAACAAATTCCCTAGACGGAACCGTTCTTCGACGCCTGAAGGATGCGAATCCCCCCGGGTTGAGCCTGATGATGCCGATCGCGATCAGGCGTGCCCGGCGGCGCCCCCCAGCGCGAGCATCGTTTCCTGCATCGCTTCCGACATCGTCGGATGAGGGTGAATCGTCCGGCCGATCTCCCACGGAATCGCGTCCACCAGCTTCGCGAGCGAGGCTTCGGCGATCAATTCCGTCGCATGCGCTCCGACCAAGTGAACGCCTAGCAAATCCCCTGTCGCCGCGTCCGCGACCACCTTGGCGAAACCGTCGCTCTCCCCTTGCACAAGCGCCTTGCCCAGAATGCGCAAGGGGAGCTTGGCGGTTCGCACTTGGAAGCCTTCGGCTCTGGCGTTCTCCTCCGTCCAGCCGATAGCTGCCGCCTCCGGTCGGGAGTAGATACAGCGGGGAATATCCCGATCCGCCGCTCTGGAAGGCTTGTTGCCGGTCAGATGTTCGATCGCCGTCGCCGCCTCGTGCATAGCCGCGTGCGCCAGTTGAACGCCTCCGATGCAGTCTCCGATCGCGTAAATATGTGATTCCCCTGTCTGAAGCGTCGCGGGATTGATCTTAATGAAGCCCCTCTCCGTCTTGACGTCGGTGTTCTCGAGCCCCAGCGATTCCACGTTGCCGATTCTGCCTACGGATACGAGCATCCTCTCGGCCTCAAGCGACACCGTATCCCCGCCTGCCGCGGTCGCTTGAATCTCGACGCCGTTATTCGACAAGCGGCAACTCTCGGTTTGCACCGAAACTCCCGTGTGGATAACAACGCCTCTCTTTTTAAGCAGCTTGGCGATTTCGGCTCCGATATCTTTGTCCTCCGTAGGCAGCAGCCTGTCCGCGGCCTCGACGATCGTCACCTGCGTTCCGAAGTCGCTGAGCATCGACGCCCACTCGACGCCTATTACCCCGCCTCCGACGATCAGAATGGAAGACGGACGGCTCGTCCAAGCCAGCGCCTCATCGCTCGTCGCGATGCGCTCCCCGTCGTAGCTCAAGCCTTCGAGCTTGCGAGGTCGAGCTCCAGTCGCGATTACCACATTTTTAGGCACCACCGTCTCCGCTTCCCCATCCGACAGCTCCACCGCGATCGCCCCGCTTTTGGGCGAGAAGATCGAAGGTCCGATAATCCGTCCGCTTCCGTTGACGACTTCAATTTTATGCTGCCTCATCAAAGCCTGCAGTCCCTTGTAAAGCTGCTCCACGATGCTATCTTTCCGTCGCAGCATCGCGCTCCAATCAACGGAAGCGGCCCCTTCCGGCAATTGAATGCCGTACGAAGCGGCATCCCCGATCGTCGCGTATACTTCCGCGCTTCTAAGCAAAGACTTGCTTGGAATGCATCCCCTGTGCAGGCATGTCCCGCCCAGCTTGTCCCTTTCGATCACGACGACGCTGAGTCCGGCTTGCGCCGCCTTCACCGCGGCCGTATAGCCTCCCGGCCCTCCGCCCAGTACGGCGACATCGACTTCGATTGGCATAGTTTCCCCTCCGTATGTAAACTCACCTTTCTCATTGTACCTTTTTTTCGCGAACGTAACAAAGTCGGCCCCCGCTCTCCCTTTCCTCCCCTCTCCCGCCTCCAAAGCTATCCCCATCCTCAGGTTTCTCACCCAACGGGATAGCGAAAAAAACGAGGAAACCGTGCCCAATCAACAGGAAAGCTGCGATGACGCAAGGCAAGCTGCGAATTGGATACGCATTCATGGACAAATCCCCAGAAAGTCGGTATGATTAGGAGATGGGAAGGAGGACTTCATCATCCTATGAAACTGCTTATTCAGCGGCTTATCGCCATACTGTTGCTTGTCATTCCCGGTATTGCGGCCGCCTACGGCTTCTTGCTCATGAAAGATGCAGTATACGACTACTTCGCGAAAATCGGCGATATCGACGTCGTCTCCCCGGACTTCTCTTGGGGGATGTTCATCGGCGGAGCCATTCTTTTTCTGATCGGCATAGGCTTTATCGGAGGTTGGATTTTCTTTCGGGATCGCAAGCATAATTACCTGTCGCCGCGTTTCCGGCCGAAGGTGCCGCGCCCGCCCCGCCCGCAGAAGTCGCCGCAAGCGAATGACGGCAATTCTCAAGAGCACCGTTCATCCGATCGACCATGACGCTCAGTCAGGCTCTATCTCCTTCAAGGTGACAGAGCCTACTCATTTTAGGTCCCTTTCTCACTCAGTCAACTCGCTTTCTCGCCTCGCTGCTGATCGCCAGCTCCAATGCTCTCGCGACCGCCCTTTTGCGGACAATCCGCTTGCGCCCTTCTTGATCCGCCTGCCAGAACAGCTCGTCCTGATACAAATCCAGAAGCGCCAACCTGGCCGCGTTCCAAGCAAGAACCTCTTCAACCAAAATATGGATACATAGAGAATAACAGAACGATTCTACCGACCTCAGCGATTCTATCCGATTATCGTATTCCTTCATGATACAATCTCCTTCGACAAATTCAGCACACGGAGTCAGGTTTTCTTAAGACGGTTGTTCGGAAGAAGGTTGCGTTAAAGGAAGCCGTACGCGAAAGTTCGTGCTGTCGCCGTCGCTCGTCGCCGTAATCGCACCGCCGTGCTTATCCACGAGCCCTTTGGCGATGGCCAACCCCAGTCCGGACCCGCCTTTGTGTTCGGTGCGCGACTTGTCCACGCGATAGAAGCGATCGAACAGATGCGGCAAATCGGCCGCAGGAATCGCTTCTCCGTAGTTGACGATCTCGATGACGGCTGCTTCGTTCAGCTTATTGAGATAGATATCGACTCTGCCGCCTGCCGCGCCGTAGTGGATGGCGTTCGAAAGCAAATTTTCGAATACGCGCACCAGCTTATCGGGATCGCCTTCGATTTGCAGCTCTCCAACGTTAGCGATCAGCTTTCCGGTCATTTTGGCCGTCTCCAGCGATAACCGATAATGAACCAGAAGCTGATTCATCATTTCGACGAGATTAAAAGTTTGGCGCCTTAACGGAATGACATCGTGCCTCATACGGGTATATTCGAACAAGTCCTGGATAAGAACGTTTAACCTCTCCGACTTATCGTAGGCGACTTGAACGTAATGTCTCAGCTCTACCTCGTCGCGATAGCGGTCCTGCTCGATCAAACCTAAGTACCCGATAATCGAGGTTAGCGGCGTGCGCAAATCATGCGACACGTTCGTAATGAGCTCGTTCTTCGTCTGCTCCGCTTTTCTCTCCTCGTCCAGGGATCGCTTCAGCTCCAGCACGAGCAAGTTGACGTTATGAGCGAGCAGCGAAACTTCGTTGTTCATCTTGACGGGAACCTGATCGTCGAAATTGCCCTTAAGCGCGATATGTTCGACGGATCGGCTCAACTTGTCGTAATAGCTGAACCGCCTCCAATTTAACAGCACCATATAAATAATAAACAAGATAAAGCAGCCGAGCATGATGAGCGGAGTCTCTCCGAACGTATAGTACAAACTGCGAAGAAACGAACGCTGGCTGAAATTGTCGCGCGTCATTCTCTCCAAAACAATGATCGACAAGTAGCACGTGATCACCGACAGCACGGCACTGATGCCGATTTGCCACACCAATCGCCAAACCATGCGGGCAGCGATGCTAGATCTCAATTTTGTAGCCTACCCCCCATACGGTCGTGATCAGCTTGCGTCCCATCTCCTGCTCCAGCTTGTCCCTTAGTTTGCTGATGTGAACCATGACGGTATTGTTCGATTCGAAATATTTCTCCCTCCACACCTGCTGGAAAATATCTTCGGCGGAGAATACGCGTCCCGGATTGCTTGCCAACAAATGCAAAATGCCGAATTCCGTAGAGGTTAAATGGATGGCTCTTCCGTCAACTTCGGCGGAATGGGTCGACTTGCTGATCGTCAGCTCGTTGATCTTGATCACACCGTCGTCTTCGACCGCGGGCGAAGACTGCGCCCCGTATTGATAAGCTCGCCTGAGCAGCGTCTTGACTCTTACGACCAATTCGAGCGGATTAAACGGCTTAACGACGTAATCGTCCGCGCCCGTCATTAGCCCGAGAATTTTATCCATGTCCTCCGCCTTGGCGCTCACCATCAAGATCGGGATCGAACCGGTCTCCCGAACGCGCCTGCATACTTCCATGCCGTCCATTCTGGGCATCATAATATCGAGAACGAGCAAATGAAAAGTTCGGCTTTTCAGCTTGCTCAGCGCTTCTTCCCCATCGTGCGCCTGGTCGGTGTCAAAGCCTTCGTTACGGAGGTAAATATCGATCAGGTTGGCAATTTCGCGGTCGTCGTCAACGATAAGAATGGATTTGGACATCTTTCAAACGGCTCCTTCAATTCGCTTAGCGAGATGCAATATCGTCTTTATTCTTCCCACTATACCGCATCCTTTTGCCTCCTGTCCGCAGTTTACCGAAGGTTTTACACTTCTTAAGGAAGGCTTAAGGTAAACTTTAAATTCGGATGTCTCCTGAGACGCAAAGAAGCAGCCGCCTCCCGCAATACAGGAAGCAGCTGCTATTCGTAACTATCGATTATTGCGCTGCCTGCGAAGGCTCGGGGCTTGCCGGAGCCGAAGCTGCCGGCGCTTCCGGAGTCTTCTCGACCAAGTTCTTGAAGTTCCGGTCCGTCTTCAGCGTTGCCAGCCAGACGGTCGCTTCCATTCCCATCTTCTCGTCGTAATACGCTTGTTTGACGTCGGATTTGACCGCATCGTACTCGGGAACGACCGCTTCCTGGATATCCGTCACTTTAATAATATGAAACCCGTTGTCCGCCTCGACGACTTCGCTCGTCTCGCCCTTGGCAAGCGCGAACGCCGCTGTCTCGAAGCGCTGGTTCATGACGCCCCGTCCGAAAAATCCGAGATCTCCACCGTCCTCTCTCGAGCCCGGATCCAGCGATTTCTCTTTTGCCAATTGAGCGAAGTCCTTGCCGCTCTTCAGTTCCGTCAACACCGCGTCGGCTTCTTCCTTCGTTTCCACCAAAATGTGCGAAGCCTTCACTTCTTTCGGAGTCGTTGCAAACGTGGATTCCTTGTTGTCTTCGAAATACGTCTTCAACTCGTCCTCGGTGACGGGATGCTTGTTTTCGAACAGCAGCTTGATCTTCAGGTTAGGCAAAATTTGCGTGGCCTTGAGGTCTTCCAGCGTTATTCCCGCTTGCGCCAACGCGACGGACATATCTTCGTCGGTCTCGAAGCCGTAGAGCTTCTTGAAATTGTCCAACTCGCGCTTAACGTCTTCATCGCTCACCGCGATACCGGCTTTCTCGGATTCGAGCTCGATGATTTTGGATTGCGCGATATCGTCGACAAGAGCCGCCAGCTGATCTTCGCCCAAACGGCTTTTCACTTCGTCGTATACGTCCGTCTTCTTGATCGTATATCCATCCATTTGCCCGAGCGCCTCGTTGCCTGTTGCTCCGGAAGTATTCCGGATCAGCACGAATACGAGCGCGGCAACGGCGATGACCGCGATAACCCACGGCACGATCGTCGCCGAGGAGCTGCGCGAAGGAGCAGCGGCGGCGGATACCGAACCCGCGACAGCCGGAGCGCCGGCCGGAGCGCCGGCCGTTACGACTCCCACGTCCGCTTTGCCTAGATCAAGCGGCGAACGCTCCTCGACCGCTTCCTCCAGTTCTTTTTCGATCGCTTCGTTCGTCGATTGCTGTTGATTATCTTGTAGATCCTTCTCGTTGTTGTTATCGCTCATTTCCGCATTTCCCCCTCGTTTTATGGACAACCATTCATTCACTATACCAGATTTCTAGAAATAAACCTTAAAGGCTCCTAAAATTTTTGCGGAATTGTGACGGAGTGCACGCATGGACCGCGCTGAATTTTTTGCTGAAATAACTGAAATTCGTCAACCCGCTCTCCATCGCCACTTCCGCGACGGACCAGTCCGTATTTTGCAGCAGATGAGCGGCTTGCCGTATCCGGTATTGATTCAAATAGTCCATCGGCGTCTTGCGCATGACGATTTTGAACATTCGGCTGAAATGGCCGGCGCTCATCCCGGCAATCTCCGCGAGCACAGGCACGGACAGCGGCTGGGAAAAGTGAGTTTCCATGTATGCGACAACCTCTTTCAAGCGTTCCACGGTATACGTACTTACCGAACGTCCGGGTGCCGCGCGCCGCCACTGTCCTCTATCGATAAGATCGGCCAGCAACGAGTATAACTCGGCTTTGATTCGCAGTTCCCTTGTGTCCGATTCCGACTCGCCCATTCGGAACATTCGCTTCAAACGGCCCACGACTCGCCTTCCCGTCTTGGTGGCCCCGTCGTAATAAAGCGGAATTTCGGCTTCCCCGCCCGCAAGCGGTTGAACGTAACGGGAGGCGATTCCGTCCCGGCCTTCCGCCAACCAGTCCAAGCGGAATACCACCGCCCTGTAGGAACACGACAAGCCCTCGTCCGAGAAGCCTCCGTGAACCTCGCCTCCCGGAACGAAAATGACGTCTCCCTCTTCCAGCTCATAGGTGGAAAGTCCAATCTGAAACGTAGCCTTCCCCTGCTCTACCCACAGAAATTCGACTTCGTCGTGCCAATGGTTGTCCAGTATCGTTTCGCCGGTTTGCCGGTCTATGGCGTAAACGGCAAACGGAAACTCGGGAATTCCGTGCCTCCGATCTTCCTTGAGCAGTCTCAGATCCATACCCGGCCTCCGAATCATCATAATATTATTAGAAATGAGCATAATACTGCGAGATCTTCTTTAATTATATCATTAAAATGTTATTAGGCGCTTTCAATTCCTGTTCGACAAGGAGATGTGAAAATGAAATTTACAGACGGCTACTGGATGACCAGGCAGGGCTATCGACTGCTCAGTCCTTATGAAGTTCATGACGTGCGGATCGGGGAAAACTCGATCACGGTGTACGCTACGCATCGCGCGCTCGAGCATCGCGGCAATACTCTGAACGAGCCGCTGATGACGATGGAGTTCTCTTCGCCGATGTCCGACGTCATTAAAGCAAAATTCTATCATCACAAAGGGAAGGTTCGCCAAGGTCCTTCGACCTTCGATCTGCAACACGTCGGCAACGCCCCGGTAATCATCGACAATAACGAGAGCTTCGTCAGCCTGACAAGCGGGGATACGACCGTTACCGTAACCAAGCGTCACCCCGTCCAAATTACTTACACCTACGGGAACAGGAAGCTGACGGAAAGCGGAACGCGATCCACCGCTTACGTCCGGGCCGACGACGGAGTCCATTACTTCCGCGAGCAGCTCTCCCTGAGCGTTGGAGAAACGGTATACGGGCTGGGAGAAAGATTCACGCCATTCGTGAAAAACGGCCAAGTCGTGGATATCTGGAACGAAGACGGAGGAACGTCGTCCGAGCAGGCGTACAAGAACGTTCCGTTCTACGTGACGAATCGCGGTTACGGGGTATTCGTTAATCATCCGGAGCGCGTCTCTTTCGAGATCGGGTCGGAGACGGTATCGAAGGCTCAGTTCAGCGTGCAAGGCGAACAGCTCGAGTATTACCTGATCGGCGGGGACAACCTCAAGGCTGTTCTCGGCAACTATACGTCGCTGACGGGAAAGCCTGCCCTGCCGCCGGCTTGGTCTTACGGCCTGTGGCTGTCGACATCATTTACGACCAATTACGACGAGGAAACCGTAACCTCCTTTGTCGAAGGGATGGCGGCCCGAGACCTGCCGCTTGCCGTCTTCCACTTCGATTGCTTCTGGATGAAGGAGTACGAGTGGTGCAACTTCGAGTGGGACGAGCGCGTCTTTCCCGATCCGGCAGGCATGCTGCAGCGGCTCAAAGCCCGCGGGCTGCGCATCTGCGTCTGGATCAACCCCTATATCGCCCAGCGTTCTGCTCTGTTCGACGAAGGCATGGAACGAGGCTACTTGCTGAAACGGCCTGACGGCAGCGTATGGCAATGGGATATGTGGCAGTACGGCATGGGGATCGTCGATTTTACGAATCCGGCGGCATGCCGCTGGTTCAAGGATAAGCTCGGCGCGCTGCTAGATATGGGCGTGGACGGCTTCAAGACCGATTTCGGCGAGCGCATTCCGACGGACGTCGTCTACTATGACGGTTCCGATCCGCAGCAAATGCACAATTATTACACTCAGCTCTACAATCAAACGGTATTCGAATTGCTGGAGGAGAAGCGAGGCAAAGGGGAGGCCGTTCTGTTCGCCCGTTCCGCAACGGCCGGAGGCCAGCGGTTCCCCGTCCACTGGGGCGGCGATTGCGAAGCGACTTACGAGTCGATGGCCGAAAGCCTGCGCGGCGGCTTGTCGCTCGGTTTGTCGGGCTTCGGCTACTGGAGCCACGACATCGGCGGCTTCGAGAACAGCTCTCCGCCGGACCTGTACAAACGGTGGGTACAGTTCGGCCTGTTATCCAGCCATAGCCGACTGCACGGAAGCACGTCTTACCGCGTGCCGTGGATCTACGACGAGGAAGCCGTCGACGTGCTTCGCTTCTTCACGAAGCTGAAGCTGCGGCTCATGCCCTATCTATTCGGTCAGTCCGTATCGACCTCGCGGACCGGCGTTCCCCTTATGAGAGCGATGACGCTCGAATTCGGAGACGATCCGGCCTGCGACTACGTCGATCGGCAGTTCATGCTCGGGGATTCGCTTCTGGTCGCCCCGATCTTTAATCCGGACGGCCATGCCTCCTTCTACTTGCCTAAGGGAACGTGGACTCATTTTCTTAGCGGTGAAGAAGTGCAAGGCGGAGGTTGGCGGAACGAAAGCTACGACTACTTCAGTCTCCCTCTCTATGTTCGCGAAAACAGTCTCATTCCGCTCGGCAGTCAGGACGCCCGTCCGGACTACGATTATACGGACGGCGTCGCTTTGCATCTGTTCTCGCTCCAGGACGGTGCGGCAGCGAAGGCTGCGGTTCCCGACCAGAACGGGGAAATTCGCTTCTCCGTCTCGGCTAATCGAGCTGGAAATGAAATCCGGATTACGGTAGAAGGAGCGGCGGAAGGTTGGAGTCTCGTCCTTCGGGGAATTTCTGCGGTAGCCGTCGAAGGCGGACAAGCGGAACCGACGGAGCACGGGGTACGGATCGTGCCTCACGATTCCGCAACTTCTCTGCTCGTCACGTTGCCGTAGAATTGACCTTGAAGAGAGAAGAGCTTGCAATTACGGCCAAGTCCGAATTGCAAGCTCTTGCGTTCATTCTTCCATGTCCCAGGATAGAAAACGGAGAGCTGCAGCAGCATTTGACCCCAGTTTTGAACACGGCCTGTCCATTTACGCATGACGTCCATTGTGGCTAGATATAGCATTTTCAGCAATGATTCATCCCTCGGATACATACTCTTTCCCTTCGTCACTTTACGAAGCTGGCAATGATAACTTTCGATGATATTCGTTGTGTAAATGAGCTTGCGGATCTCAGGCAGATACCTGAAGAAGGTCGCGAATTCGTCCCAGTTACTGCGCCAAGATCGAATAATGAGCGGGTACTTACTGCCCCAAGTCTCCTCAAATTGATCGAGTTCAACCAGCGCCATTTCCTCTGTCGCCGCTTTGTATACCGGCTTAAGGTCTGCTGTTACCTTCTACAGATCCTTGTAAGAGACGTATCGGGTGGCGGTACGAATCTGGTGGATGATACACTTCTGAATATCCATCTTCGTATAACAAGCCTGGATGGCTTGGGTGAAACGGTCAGATTGTCTACACAGATAATGAGGATATCTTGAACACCACGATTTCTTTAGGTCGTTTAGAACGCTTAGCCAGAACTTGGAGTCCGCGATGGTGACGGATATTAACGGCTTACGTTCGGTCATAAAGCATTGCCTCCTGTTGTTTTCATTGCACTTAATCTTCGGTTTGTTCAGCACATATTGTCGATTACCCTAGTAACGTGTAAAATATTAACAATCACCTACAACTAGGAGGATCATATGACTATTCCCGGCAGGTCTATATTTTGCTTTGTTTGTGCTATTTTAGTCTTTTTGTATTTGTGGCTGTCTCCCCGGTCAAAAACTTTATCTAAAAATCAAACAGACTCATCGAGGCGTAACCTTAAGTTTAAACTAATTCCGGGCGGCATCGTTCTTGTATTTATGGGTGTTTGGGAGATACTTTATCCCCTCGAATAACTATCAATCTCCTCTCTATTTCACAAAATGGGTCATTTGTGCCACAATTTTCTTCGATTCGATAATTGATACTTTAGTGCCCTTCAAGCGATCGATCCCTCCTTCACGAACCTCGCTGGCATACCGTATAATGCTAATAATTGCTGGACACATTAATCTCAACTTGTAAAAGGGTGGTAGCGATCATGGAAAAAGAAAATCAAGAATCACTGAAAAACCAGAAGAAGTCCGAGTCGGAAAATAAGGCGCAAATTAAACCAGGATACGACTACATATGGGGCAGCGACCAAGACGATTTAGCGATAGATAAGGATGATTTGGAGTAATTTCCGTTCTTCACAAAATGGGTCGTCTACACAGCAGCCTCTTCTGTTACCCGCAGATAGTTTGCAATCCAAACGCGACGTATTCGTTCATTTCCGGCACGACCCGCAATGTCTGCGAGCTCTAGAAACATGCGCACAGGGCTTAGCGTAAGATCTCCGTTAGTCATCCCATTCCCTCCCGTTTAAAGATGCGCGTTTAGTTCGTCCGTGTCCGGCCTACCTCGCGCCGCGTCCTCGAATCTACGTTTAACCGCGTCTCGTTCCGTAAGGATTCGCGGAAGCAGTGACGCCGCCATATACGATAAGACGAACCCGGCGTTAAGCTGCGGATACTCGCATGACGGCCGGTACTGAGCGAAGGCTTGTTCGCAGACCTTGCGGACGACCTCCGGACCGTAGCGCTCAGTCGCGGATTTAAGCTGGCGCTGTTCAAAGCCCCAATTGCGTAAATGTTCGTATGGCTCGGCGCCGTACTTTTCGCAATTCATGTCTGCGAAATAGGCGTGGAATGTGGCACAGTTCCACTGGTCGGTCTGCCAACGCTCGGCCCCGATATCCGCAACTAGCCCGGATAGGACCACGTCGACGTCAAGATTAATGAACACTCGAAAGAACCACCTCCCTGTCGCAAGATTACGCACATGATATAGGCGCGCTATGCCTTTCCGGGTCTTATTGGTGCCGGACGCGGTAGAGCCCCTAATTTGCCGTGTCTATATACGTAATCGATACGGAAAGGTCAGTTCGCACACTTTCCGATAAAAAATAAAAAAAACGGACACCCGCCGCCCGTGTGGGCGATGAATGTCCGTTTGGATAACCGGTATATTATTGTCGAACTTGCTCTTCTATCTCCTTCAGGAAGGCTGCGAACTCCTTGTCACTAAGCTTAGCGGATTCTTCTGAAGATCCTTACGCGCTGGTCTCCTTATACTGAAGTAATCCGAAATCAGCGAGCCCTTCGAACAGTTCCGTTTGTATCGAATATTTCCGCGCTAATTGATACGGAATCGTATAGTCCCCGAACATATTGTCGAGCACCGCGTCGTAATCGATGTCCTTCGCCTGGTCGCGTTGCCACGAAATATATACGCCGTCATTTTCGCCACCCCCAACGTTATCGATGAGAACATTAACGGATATCTCGTACACTTCCGGGTTAGAGAAGAGTATTTTCGAGTATGCAATAAGCGATCCGCCTGCGTGCCTAACGAAATCCTTTTCGTCCGCGAACATTCCGGGATTAACTGTTATCTCTAAATATGCGCCTTTCGTGTCGTAGGTCATCGCTATTTTACGAAACGTCTCGTCTTTGACCGTAATAGCGTACGCAGCCCCAACGTTGCCCTCTAGCGCCCTCCTAGCGCGTTCCTCCGTCACTTCGACGGTAGACCAGTCGTATGGAGGCTCGGACGATTCCGCGGTCTCTTTCGTTACTGCGGAAGGTGATGCAGACTCCTCCGGTTCAGCTGAGGCTATTGTAGCGGACGGCTCCGGCAAGGGCTCCGCTTGTTTATCGTTACTACACGCGGTCAGAGCGAACATTGCCGCGATTAAAAATATGTACCGCTTCATTAACGGACCTCCCACAATTTTACTAATAAGTATACGTAAATTGCGTTCGAAAAGTAACAAAAAAGACGCTTCCTCCGAAGAGAAAACGTCTCCTTTGACCAATTGGCGATATTACGCTAAACTAACCGCAACGTTATCTGTTCCGATAAACAAACGTTAATAACGGAGGTGAAAGCGCACAAGTTTAGCCAAATCACGTAAAAATCTTTTTCGGAATGGCTACGCTAATCATCCGAAAACTTGTCGGACGGCAAGCGTATCTGAGCCCGAAAAACCGCGTCAATACAGCAACTATGACACCTTATGCTCAATCCGCAGCTTATCCGCCACCATCGCGATGAATTCGCTATTGGTCGGCTTGGACTTTGCGATGTTTATCGTATAGCCGAACAGATGGCTGATGCTGTCGATGTTGCCGCGAGTCCAGGCGACTTCAATCGCATGGCGGATGGCGCGCTCGACGCGGCTTGGCGTCGTTTTGAATTTCTCGGCGATGGCTGGATACAGCGTCTTCGTGATCGCGCCGAGGATCTCGATGTTGTTGTAGACCATCGTGATCGCTTCGCGCAAATACTGGTAGCCTTTAATATGCGCGGGAACGCCGATCTCATGGATGATGCTCGTAATGTTGGCGTCGAGATTTTTCGGCTTGCCGATCTGGACGACATTGGAGCGGCCCGAGCTTCCGCTTGGGAGGCTCGAAGTCGTAATCGACGAACTCGCGGCGTTGCCGGCCAGTTGACGAATGCGGTTAGCCAGAACATCCATGTCGAACGGTTTAAGTATGTAATAAGAAGCGCCTAGTTGTACCGCACGCTGGGTGATGTTCTCTTGTCCGAAAGCCGTGAGCATAATGATTTTGGGTACGGGCGATAAATTCATATCCCGCAGTTTCTCCAGGACGCCAAGACCGTCCAGGTGCGGCATAATAATATCAAGGATCATGACATCGGGTACTCTACGTGTTTCTTCCAGCTGACGGATGACCTCTTCTCCGTTGTACGCCACACCGATGACCGTCATATCATCCTGCTCTTGGATGTACTCTGATAACAAGTTTGTAAATTCTCGGTTGTCGTCTGCTAAGAACACTTCAATACGTGGCAATGTCTGGTCCTCCCTTTCTCTTATGCGAGAATAAATTGACGAAAAACGCTCACCGTTTCTCTGATAATCCGTTTTCGACATCGCCTTGGCGGATTCCTTCTCGATTAAAAAATTTTTCTTTATTTATTATTGAAAATCGAATATAATTAAGAATTTGCGTCATAACACGCCAAAACATGATCCATTTCTTACATTTTCGACAAACGTTCGGATTTTCGGTAAATAAACAAAATCTAAGGCGTCAAACCGCCTTAGAAATCGTTTGTTCGGGATTCAGCATAATTCCCGCATCCTGCAGCATCCATTCGATAAAGCAGCCGTACCCGGAAGAGGGATCGTTAACGAAAACGTGAGTGACCGCTCCGACCAACTTCCCGTTCTGAATGATCGGACTTCCGCTCATTCCCTGCACGATGCCCCCGGTCCTTTCCAGCAGCTTCGGGTCGGTAATTTTGATGACCATTCCCTTGGTTGCGGGAGACGACTGCTTGGACACGTGAACGATCTGAATATCGAATTTCTCGACCTTCTGCTTCTCGACAACCGTCAAGATTTGCGCAGGGCCCTCCTTCACCTCTTCCGCGAAAGCGACCGAAATGGGCTCCGGGTTGTACGAATGTTCGGGCAACTGCCTCATCTTGCCGAAGATGCCGAACGGAGTATTGCGCTCCACGCTGCCCAGCGTACGGCCTTCCTTCAGAAAATGAGCCCTCTTCTCGCCCGGTTCGCCGCTTTGGCTTTTGTTGATCGAAGAGACGCTCGACTGTAAAATTTCCCCGCTTCCGACGACGATCGGAGCTTGGGTATCCATATCCGTAATGACGTGGCCGAGCGCGCCGTATACGCCTTGATCCGGAGCATAGAACGTTAAGGTTCCCACGCCGGCCGCCGAATCCCGAATGTACAGACCGAGCCGCCAAGCTTTGTCTTCCTCGTCATAAGCGGGAGTAATCGACGTTCTGAACCGTTCCTTGCCCCGCTGAACCAACAGCTTCAACGATTCGCCGCTTCGTCCGGCCTCTTCCGAATAAGCCGCGATTTTGGATATGTCGTCGCACGGGTGGCCGTTGATTTCGACGATCAGGTCCCCCAATCTGAGCTTGGCCGCCTCGCCGGGGGATACGCGTGAGTTATCCTTGGCGCTTACCTGATGATGACCGACAACCATGATTCCCGCGGACTTTACTTTGACGCCGATTGTCTGCCCCCCCGGAATGACCCGCAAATCCGGAATGACTTGGAGCTTAACCGTCTTAAAAGGAATTTTGCCGAACAGCTTCATCTGCAGCTTGGTCACGCCGCTTGATTTCGGTTGAATGGATAAAGGCTGTCTGAGATCGACCTGAACCGATGCATTGTCGCTGCCGTTCACGGCTGCAACCCGCGGATTCAAACTGACCTGTGCGTGAACCGGAATCGTGTAATGCAACGAAACCGGCTGTCCCTGAAAAAGCCTGATCCGGCTCGGAAATTCCGCGAAGTGCTGGAACGGTGCCGAACAGACGGTGACGATCAGCATAAGAACGACGACAAGACCGATGCGGCGGCGTTTCCTGGAGTGTTGCTGGTACAAGATCTCACGCTCCCTTACAGTCTGAATCGGCTCTGGTATGTCGCCGATAACGTACCTATAAGGTAACCGTGGCTTGCCCCTTTTATGTTCTCAAAAAGCTTCCTACGCGATTGATTTTTCGCGTCGTTACGCGTTTTTTCGGATCTCCGCCAGACTAAGCATTTCTTGTGCATGATGACGGGTTTTTTCCGTTACTTCCACTCCTCCGAGCATCCGGGCCAGTTCCTCGATCCTCTGCTCCGGCGACAGCTGCGTAACCGATGTCCGCGTGCGGGACTGTTCGTTCACCTGCTTGCGGATTTCGTATTGATGATCGGCCATGCAAGCGACCTGCGGCAAGTGCGTGATGGCGAACACTTGGCAATGGCGGGACAGCAAGCTAAGCTTCTCCGCGATTGCCTGCGCCGCCCTTCCGCTGACGCCGGTGTCCACTTCGTCGAAAACGAGCACGGGAATTTCGTCGATACGGGCGAAAATCGCCTTCAGCGC